>NZ_JAUBRI010000020.1:51132-104805 GCF_036701795.1 Microcoleus sp. N9_A1 | reverse complement strand
CTTTTTGCCAGGTAAATTAAATAAACCTGAATTCATTAAAGCTTTCTCAGTTCTAATTACAATTCGATAAGCATTTGATTCATTAATACCCCATTTAATTCCTAGATGAAAAAAAGTAGGATATTCTCGCAAATAGGATAATGTCATTAAGATTTGGTCTTCTACGCACAATTTACTTGGTCTTCCTGATTTTTTTTGAAATATTTTTTCCGCATTGACTATTTTTACCATTTCTTTGAATGTTTCTTGATGTACTCCACAGTAGCGTTTAAAGTCTTTGGGGGTTGAGTTTTGTAATTGTTCGTAATTCATATTATCAAGCTAATTTTTTCTTTTATTTTACTAGAGCGCTCGCACTTTCGCAAGAGGTCTAATAAATGAAATGTGTTAGAAATTGGGCGAACGGTAGGGTTTATTTCTCAACCTAACCTGCTACTATTTCGCCGACTTCTGCGCCTTTTTTTCCGATTCTACTAATTGCAAAGCTTCGTCAAGAATTACCCGTGCTTCTTCAGCTTTTCCCCTAGCTTCTCGATAGCGGACATTAGCTTGAGCGAAATTTTTGAGAACCTTGAAACCGTCTTTGAGACGACCAATTTCCTCGGCAGTCACAGCCTCATCTGTAAACAAAATATCGATCGCCTCCCGGATTTTTAGGGCTTCTTCGCGGGATTCCATCACCTTCAATTTGAGACTTGCCAAATTGCTCAAAATCTGCACTGCTTCAGTAATTGCGTCCTCACCGTCAGACACAGAAGCATCTTCGATCACTTCAACAAACTGCTTGGGCCCAAATCCTTCTGCGAGCTCTGTAGGTAGCTTACCTTCATCCATCAGCAGCATCAGCCGATCCATCGCTTCTTCGCGGGCTTTCGCTGAATCTTTCCCTTTGACAGTTAAAATAATTTCGGGGCTTTGAGGAAGTGTATAACGAACCATATTTTGACCACAAGTATGCGAAAACAATTGAATGATATTTTATCTTGATTCGATCGCCTGTTGCAGCTATCCATCCGCCCCATTACCAGAAAGAATTGGTTTAAAGCCTGAACCCTTGTAGGGAGAGATTAAAATCAGACTATTGATTACTCCAATCCTCGGACTTCTTTTGTCAAGTGCTGTCAACCCAACGACCTGCTCCCCTCGGCTTCGCTCAGGCCAAGCTGTCAACTGTCAACTGTCAACTGAATGAACAACCGCTTGCCAAAAATTTACAAATATACACTCAAAAGGAACCCTCGACCATGAAAGATAAAATTCTTAACTTCCTCAACTTGATTCTAGTAGCGGATGTGTTTTTCGTCTTTGCTATTTTTGCGTGGTTTATGATCGCCGTAGTTGGGCGATCGACCGGAGTGAATCTCGGTTTCGATTTATGGTACAGTCTGTGGCAGCCCGTATTTAATCCCGCTCTAGGAATTCTCATGGGCGGTGCAATTCTCAGCGGCATCATTAACCAAGTTTCTAAACGCCTCAATCCCAAGTAGGATTTATGTTGTATTTGAGACGGTGATTTGGGAGGCTAGAGCCACTAAATTACGTCGCAAATAAGGATTGGACGATCTGGATCTAAAAATATCAACTCATGTTCTGAGTAACAAAAGTCTGGCATAAATTATGGGAGAACAAAAGTGTATCGGCATTCTCACTAGCGGAGGTGATTGTGCAGGCTTAAATGCAGTGATACGAGCCGTTGTCTACCGCGCAACGGGAACTTACAATTGGAAAGTAATGGGAATTCGTCAAGCCACCAACGGATTGATGAGTCGTCCCCCGGAAGCAATTCCCTTGAATATTGAAAAAGTAGACTCTTGGCTCACCATTGGCGGTACAATGCTGGGCACGACAAATAAGGGCAACCCTTTTGCTTTCCCGATGGCTGACGGGACTGTGCGCGATCGCTCTGATGACATTATCGAAGGCTATCATCAACTGGGTTTGGATGCCTTAATTGTCATAGGTGGCGATGGCAGTCTCGCCATTCTCAGGAAGATTGCCAAACAAGGCAATTTGAATTTAGTTGCTATTCCTAAAACTATTGATAATGATGTCGGAATTACCGAGCGTTCGATCGGTTTTGATACTGCTGTCAATATTGCCACAGAAGCACTAGACCGCTTGCATTTTACTGCGGCCAGTCACAGCCGCGTGATAATTGTTGAAGTCATGGGACGCGATGCCGGACATATTGCAATTAGTGCCGGAATAGCTGGGGGAGCTGATATAATTCTGATTCCCGAAATTCCTTACAAAATTTCCCAAATTTGTGCCAAAATCAAAGAACGCCAAGACCGTGGGAAAACCTACTGTTTAATTGTAGTAGCGGAGGCAGTTCGCACAGAAGCAGGCGAATTAGTAATGCACACAAATCGCTTAGGTCAAAGTCGATTAGGCGGAATCGGTCAGTATTTAGCTGATACAATTTCTGAATGTAGCGGTGCAGAAACCCGCGTCACCGTTTTGGGACACACTCAACGCGGGGGAACACCTTCTTCGCTAGAAAGATTAATTGCTTCTGCTTTTGGTGTCGCAGCAGTTGATTTAGTTGCCGAAGAGAAATTTGACCAGATGGTATCTTGGCAACAGCGAGAAGTTGTCAGCGTTCCATTGGAAGATGCGATCGTCAAATACAGACCTGTAGACTTCAACGGTACTCTGGTTAAAACGGCCCGCGGTTTGGGAATTTGCTTGGGAGATTAGACAATTATTCGTCCTAGTTCTCAAAGAGTAACAAGAAGGAAAGAAACCGGGTTTTTTGGTGATAGAGGGTTTTGGGCTAGTATTTAGTTAAAAAACCCGGTTTCTGGCCCCATGTTTTTCACTTTCCCATCAGAAAATCATCGGCGTTTATTTGTGTCGATCGACTTGACACCTGCGATCGATCCTGTGATTTATGCAGAAAGTAGATTTGGCACTTGTCAAAAAACTTGAGGGTGTAATCCGCACGGGTAGCCCGCCTGCCAGTTTCGATATCGCAGGGGTACGATGGAATATAGGGACAAAGACCAAGCCCGTTAAGGTTAAGCTTGGCAATAATACCCACAGGAAGGTAAAAATGACACTTAACTTGCGGCGACCGATTTTAATAGGCGGAATAGGACTTTCAGCAGCGCTGTGGCTGCTGGAAACTCTACAGCATTCGGGTTCAGAAATGGGCGAAACGGCACTCATCGGCTTGGCGGCTGCCGGTGCGGGGTATTGGTGGTGGAAGCAACAATCCCCCAAACTCGAACTCGTACTCCCGGAACCCCTGGCGAACCGGGAAGCAGCCGAAAAAGCGATCGCCACGGCATCCGCAGCCATTAATTTGCTAGCTCAGGAAGCTCAAAACTCGGCAAATCCGCCTAATCTAACAGCAAAGCTCGATCGGCTCAGAACCGAATTAGACAGACAAGATTTGCGGATTACCGTAACTGGCGGCAAAGCTGTCGGCAAAACTGCCTTAATTCAAGTTTTAAATTCTAATTGGGCATCTCAACACCCGCAAAAGCTGAGTTTTCCAGAAACAGCACCGCTATTTGCTAATACAAATACCGATGCCAAAATCGGCGGTGATTTAGTGCTGTTTGTGACAGCGGGCGACATCACAGATTCCGAATTTAAAACATTATCTCAGCTAGCTGCAGCAGGTCAGCGTGTGCTGCTAATCTGGAACAAACTAGACCAATATTTGCCAGAACAGCAGTCGCAGGTTTTGAACTCTTTGCAGCAGAAAATGCAAGGAATATTGGGGACAGAAGATATAATTGCGATCGCAGCTTCCCCGAATTCTATTAAAGTGCGGCAGCACCAAGCGGACGGCACATTTAAAGAACGCATCGAAAATCAAGTCTCTCAACTTGAGCCACTGACGGAAAGATTGACTAAAATCTTAACGGAAGAACGGCAACAGTTGGTCTGGGCGAGTGCAGTGCGCGAGGCTGCAAGTATCAAATTAGAGGCAAAAACCTTATTAAATGCAGTCAGGCGCGATCGATCGATTCCCATCATCGAACAATATCAGTACATCGCCGCCGCCGCCGTTTTTGCTAACCCAGTTCCCGCCTTAGACTTGCTAGCAACAACCGCCATCAGCACCCAACTCGTCATCGATCTCGGCGCTATCTACCAGCAAAAGTTTTCCTTAGACCAAGCTAAAACAGTAGCGGGAACTTTAGCAACCCAAATGTTCAAACTGGGATTAGTAGAACTGTCTACCCAAACTATTACTGGACTGCTGAAAAGCAATGCCGTCACCTATGCAGCAGGAGGCGCGGTGCAGGGAATTAGTGCAGCCTACTTCACCAGAATAGCAGGACTGAGTTTAATTGAATATTTCTCAACTCAAGAATTGGAAAATGCTGCCAAAGGCATTTTCAATCTCGACCAGTTGACTAAAACTTTGCAAGCAGTATTTATGCAAAATCAGCAAGTTTCCTTCTTGCAATCTTTCGTCAACCAAGTGGCGAGTCGCCTTTCATCTCAGGTATCTGGGCCGCAGGCTGTTAATTCGGCCTCCAATTAAATAGGACTGAGGCACGGGCAACCAGAAACCGGGTATGGTTTGTCTGACGATTAGGTCTAGATCCCCCCTAACCCCCCTTAAAAAGGGGGGGACAAGAGAATTCTCAAAGTCCCCCTTCTTAAGGGGGATTTAGGGGGATCTGGCCTCGGGGGTAAACGACAGATATAAATGGTTTGACGCGGTTGTTAACACGCCTTGACAGTGCCGTGTCCCTACCTAATTCCCAAATAAAAAACTAGAAAATTATCAAAAATTGTATTAAAATAAGAAATAGAATGTTATAGTTCGACGCTCAATTATTCTTGCTTAAAAAAGCCGATCGCCAATGGCTGACAATTCCCTTCAAGAAAATCGCTTATCCCTTGCCCGCGCCAGTTTGCGCGAATCCCTGGCGCGCTATTCCCACCTGCGCCAAGGGAAAAAAAACTCGAATAATACAGAATTAGAAGCAGCGCTGCAATATCAGTTAGATATCTTAACTTCCACCTCAGAAAAACTAGACCACAACGTCATTCGCATTGCTACTTTCGGCTTAGTCAGCCGTGGCAAGTCAGCCGTATTAAACGCGCTTTTAGGTCACAAAATTCTGCAAACAGGCCCTCTCAACGGCGTGACTCAGTGGCCGCGTTCCGTGCGCTGGAGTGTGCCCTTATCCTTCCTTGACAGCGACGAATCCCCCCAAACCCCCCCTGGCAAAGGGGGGAAAGGAGGGGTGCAAGTAGAATTAATCGATACTCCCGGACTTGATGAAGTTGGCGGCGAAGTGCGCGGCGAAATGGCGAAACAAGTAACTCGCCAAGCTGACTTAATTCTGTTTGTCGTTGCAGGGGATATCACCCGAACAGAATATCAAGCACTGTGCGAATTGCAAACAGCGCAAAAACCGCTGATTTTAGTTTTTAATAAAATTGACCTTTATCCAGAATTAGACAGAAAAGCTATTTACCAAAGTTTGCAAGCGCTGGGAAATTCAGAACAGTTAGCAGCCGCTGCGCTAACAGAGGAAACAGATAGCGAAAATTTGTCCGATCCCCCAAACAACTCCTCCGATAAATCTACTGCAAAATCACCGCCTAAAACTTCCAAATCATTAGAAATAGTCATGGTAGCCGCCGAACCCGCGCCGGTGCAAGTGCGGGTGGAATGGTCCGACGGAAGAGTAACTAACCAATGGGAGTCGCCACCCCCGCAGATAGACGAACTCAAACATAAAATTCTCACAATTCTTAACAGAGAAGGTCGATCGCTACTCGCTCTAAATGCTTTAGTTGAAGCTAGAGATGCCGAAGCAAACATTGCCCGTCACGTTCTCAAATTGCGACAAACAGAAGCCGAAGATTTAATCTGGCAATTTGCAAAATATAAAGCTTTGGCTGTCGGTTTAAATCCAGTGGCCTTCTTGGATGTAATGGGAGCAACTGTCGCCGATTTAGCCTTAATTCGCTCTTTATCCAGACTTTACGGTTTACCCATGACTGGTTACGAAGCGGGGAAACTTTGGCAGACTATTTTCTCCAGTGCTGGCGGCGTACTTTTGGGAGAATTGGGTAGCAGTTTTTTGTTGGGATTTGGCAAAAGTGCGGCGGCCGCAGCCCCGCACATCGGCTTTTCTACTTTTGCCGGAGTTGCTGTCACTCAAGCTAGTTTAGCAGCTTACGGAACCTATGCTGTCGGTCGCGCCGCCCAAGTTTATTTAGAAAAAGGCTGCACCTGGGGCCCCCTGGGACAAGATACAGTAATTCAAGAAATTCTCGCCACTATCGAGCGTAATACAATTATCGATCGCCTCCAGCAAGAGTTTAAAAGACCTCTTGCATAAATCCGATCTCGATCCTGCAACCGCAGATGTCAGGCAGATAAACACAGATAAACGCAGATAGTTTCAAGATAGTTTGGGAATGAGTGCAAGAGTTTAAAATATGACACAAACAACAGCCATTACTGAAATTATCCAAACTTTAGCAGATGTTGAATCTCGATTCAATATTACGCGAACTGAATCGGAGGGATTTTTCCCAGAATGGTATGCAGATTTACCCGAAATTACAGAAGTCGATAAAGCCGCTCTCAATTTAATTCGGCGGCGATATCTCTATCATTTAAATGATGGAAGCCTTACAGAAGGAACCGTTACGCTAATTATGGGTTCGCCTCTATTGGAACGAGCGGGTTTTTACGATCCACCTTTTAAAATGATGGCTGAAAAATCTGTACAAATTGTTTTAGATGACGAGGATGATGAAGTAGAAACTCTCAAGGGAATGATTGATGTTTTAGTGATGCAAAATCAGTTTTGGGTGACACTCTTAGAGTCGAAGCGCACCACCATTTCAGTAATGTCTGCACTTCCCCAAACACTAGCATACATGACCGCCAATCCCCGCAAGGATAGACCGAGTTTTGCTGCGATGACAAATGGCAGTGAAATTGTATTCGTCAAGCTAGACTTTCAGAATCCGCCTAAATATGACTTATCAAGAATATTTTCACCGCTTCCTCTAATGAACGAACTTTATACGGTTCTTCAAGTCTTGATAAAAATTGGTCAACTGATTGCTCAGCCATAAAAATCGCAGTTGAGTATAAGTTGTCGCGCATTTATTTTGTGCACTTATTTTCATAAAAACCATTGTGGGCGGTTGCTCCTAGCCCGCCCGAAAAGTTTAATCTAAATACACAACAGCTTATTATCGTCTGGCAATTCTAACACCTTCCCTAAAATGGGCGATCGTCGCAATTACCGCTATAGAAAAGTAAAATATTCTAATCAGCCAAAAACACACCCGCATTGACCAAGAAACAATAGTCGGAGCAATTCCTGTGAACTGTACAAATCTGGAATTAACTTTTTTTTCAAAGCTGTCAAGGTCTTTCATCTCCGATTGTTTCGTCGGAATAACCGGAAACTGACCAGTATATACGTAATAACCGATAAAACCAGGCAATCCTACTTTTCTATTCAAAAATGAGTTAGTTAATGTTGCAGTTTGCGGAGGCGATAATTTATCGGATTCTCCTACTTTTTCCAGCCAAGAATTATATCTGATGGCTGGCGTAATCATGAAAACTAAGGGAACTATAACTATCAACAAAGCTGCACTAATTTTGCGACCATATTTAGGGTGTAGAAGATTTGTCGCCACACCCACTCCCATACCGATAAATGCAAATATCAATATATTTAACAGTTCAATAATTTCGATGCCCCTCAACAAATCGCCGATAATCAGAATTGTATATAATAATTTGTCTGCCAGTAGCAAAGCTGCCCACTTGATGAGCATTGAAACGCCTACAATAGTAGCTACAATTGCCACATACCCGATGCCACCTAGAACGTAAAGTAAAATTGAACCGGCTTGTTTTAATGATTGCATGGAATTATTCACTAAGTGAAAGTTTAGGAGTCTGATTGAAAAAAAATTTTGAAATTTTTGAGCAATCTGGAGTTCCAAATTTGATTTTTAAAAGAGATTAGTTTGACATCTTGAAATCAATCTAAAATCTACAATCTACAATCGATCGACAAGTTCCCGCGCCGCCGCTTTGGTGACTTGTGCGATCCGTTCTTTCACAACATCCTCTTCGATCGCCCTTTGGTCTGTTTCTTGTTCGCGATCGATCCCCAACCATAAAAGATACTCGATATTACCGGCCGGGCCAAGTAAAGGCGACCACGTTAAGCCTTTTTCCTGCCATCCTAAAGCTGTGGCTGCCTTCCACACTTGAAAAATCGCATCAGCTTGAGTTGCTGAGTCTCGCACTACGCCTTTTTTCCCGACTCTCTCGCGCCCTACCTCAAACTGCGGCTTTACCAGCAACACCGCTTCTCGCGGTGATACCAACAATTCCCACAGCGCCGGTAAAATCTTATCCAGGGAAATAAACGACACATCTACTACCGCCAAATCTGCATAAACCCCTATGGGCAACGAATCTTGTTCCCCCCCTTGAGAAGGGGGGGCTGGGGGGGGTGAATTCCCGTAAAGCTCAGCAGCAGTCATGTACCGCAAATTGGTGCGTTCTTTCAAAATTACCCTCGGATCATTCCTCAAGCCCCAATCTGCTTGACCGTAGCCAACATCTATGCCGTAGACTAGGGCCGCGCCGGCTTGCAGCAGACAGTCGGTAAAACCGCCTGTGGAGATGCCGCCGTCGAGACAAATTCTGCCTGCAACGGGAATCGCAAAAACTTCTAAAGCTTTGGCTAGTTTGTCGCCGCCTCTAGAAACGTAGCGCGATCGCTCTTTAATCTTAATTTTTGCTGCAATGTCAACCTCAGTGCCCGGTTTGTCAACTACCTGCTGGTTGATAGAGACTTTCCCAGTCCGAATCAAGGCCTGAGCTTGCTGTCTGGAACTGCACAAATCTAGGCTGACCAATAATGTGTCTAGTCGCTGTTTAGCCAAGGTTTTTAATCTGTACGGATAGGGTTAAGAACAGTACCAGATTAGCACTTACGCACAAGCCCCACTGCTAATTTTTGGCGATTATTTTGGTTTTGCGATTGTCGCGGGGCGATCGCCCCACCTGACATGATGTGACTGAGATCGCTCTGATTGTGTATTTTTATCACAGATAAACATTCATAGAATCACACAATAATTTTTGTGACTAGCGGATGATTTATATGCAGCTAAAAGCACTACAACTATCACCAGGGCGATCGACAATGAAAACAATTAACTTTCCTATCAGAAATCCTGGCACTTGTCAAGAAAATCCCCTCGCCTTCGTCAGCGGTGACATCATCCATATTCTTTACCCCAACGGCGAAGTAGAAGCAACAACCGTCGCACAAATCGAGCTGCGCCAAACCAAAAATCCCCTGGACAAATGCCTCGTCTGGGGATGTGTTGACGATTTTTAACATTAGTTTCAAACAAGAATGCAATTATAGGGAAGCTCCAAACCCTTAATTCATCAGTCATTCCCAATTATTCAAATTTTTAATCTATAATTTTTAATCTGAAATCTTTAATCTAAAATTGTATAACCCATAAAAAAAGATCGCTTGGAGGCTGTGAGGCCAAAAAAAGCGATCGATCCAACTGCTGCTAACTGCCAGCC
Source organism: Microcoleus sp. N9_A1 (assembly GCF_036701795.1). Classification (NCBI taxonomy): domain Bacteria; kingdom Bacillati; phylum Cyanobacteriota; class Cyanophyceae; order Oscillatoriales; family Microcoleaceae; genus Microcoleus; species Microcoleus sp. N9_A1. Next base: position 95,231 of record NZ_JAUBRI010000020.1, on the reverse strand, counting down.
ACAAATGCAATTTGCGGCTAAAAGAACTAGCAAATTGACTTAAATATCTTGTTCGCTCAATTCGCGAATCAAGTAATCAAAAGGCTGCTCCAAAAAAGGCCCCACAGACAAGCCAGCAGCTTCCACCTGAGCCTTAACCATCTCCTTCATAATGCCAATCCCCATCACCGTCGGGCCAATGGGAACGCTTAGAGAATTGTAAGTTTCGCGCAAACCTTGCAGCACGCGCTCGTCTAGCACGTCGGTACTTCCAGCCACCAAGGCGTAAGTAGCATAGCGCAAGTAGTAGTCCATATCCCGCAGACAAGCCGCGTAACGGCGAGTCGTGTAGGCATTTCCGCCCGGACGGATCAATTCCGGCTGTTCGGCAAATAGCTGAATACCAGCTTGCTTGACAATTGTCGCAGCATTGCTGTTAATCGCCGCCGCAGCCTGTACCCGTGCCGTGCCTGTTGCAAAATAAGATTTCAACCGATCGATACCATCTCGGTCTAAATACCTACCAGCAACATCATAATTTTCAATCAGGCTCGTCACTGCATCGCGCATAAGTTTCTCTCCCAAAAATCTTTATCAATACTTTGCTATCTGAGACAGACCGCCTATTGTAGACTACTACAAATCGGCGTTTGATTAAGATTTGAGATAGGATTTTCACGAAGGGTAGTCTATCCGCGGCAAACTGTCGTAAAATTCAGCCGTTTGCCTTGTATCTTCAGCCGAAAAATCGACAGGGCAAGAATCACGAACTGCCCGGCCGCACTGGGCCCCTATTTCAAAATTTTGTAGCCCTAGATACAAAATAGTGGATACTGAAGGCCTACGATCGCCCAAACAGTCTGAAATCTGCCGTTAGCGAAGCCCTCGAAGAGGATCGCCAAGACCAAACCAATATCAGGAGTAAGTCATGTTCCAGACACCCCAAGAAGCCTTAAACTACATAAAAGAAAATAAAATCCAGATCGTTGACCTGAAATTCATCGATATGCCGGGGATCTGGCAACACCTTTCGCTGTACCACGACCAAATCGACGAAACCGCCTTCACAGAGGGCGTACCCTTCGACGGTTCCAGCATTCGGGGCTGGAAAGCCATCAACGAATCAGACATGACAATGGTCATCGATCCTACCACCGCGTGGATCGACCCGTTCATGGCAGAACCCACCATCAGCTTCATTTGCAGCATCAAAGAGCCCCGCACCGGCGAACCGTACAGCCGCTGTCCCCGCACCATTGCCCAAAAAGCCATAGACTACCTGCTTACGACCGGTCTCGGCGATACAGCATTCTTCGGCCCGGAAGCAGAATTCTTCATTTTTGACGACGTTCGCTTCGACCAAACCCAAAATTCCGGCTACTATTACGTAGATTCGATCGAAGGTCGCTGGAATTCCGGCAAAGAAGAAGCAGGCGGCAACCTCGGCTACAAACCGCGTTACAAAGAAGGTTATTTCCCAGTAGCACCAACCGATACCTCTCAAGACATGAGAACGGAAATGCTGCTGACAATGGCAAAATGCGGCGTACCCATCGAAAAGCACCACCACGAAGTCGCCACCGGCGGTCAATGCGAACTCGGTTTCCGCTTTGCCACATTAGTACAAGCCGCCGACTACTTGATGACATACAAATACGTCATCAAAAACGTCGGCAAAAAATACGGCAAAACCATCACCTTCATGCCCAAACCGCTGTTTAACGACAACGGTTCCGGGATGCACGTTCACCAGTCGATTTGGCAAGACGGCAAACCGTTATTTGCAGGCGATCAATATGCAGGTTTCAGTCAAATGGGACTGCATTACATCGGCGGCATTCTCAAGCACGCGCCGGCACTTTTGGCGCTCACCAACCCCACGACCAATTCATACAAGCGGTTAGTTCCGGGTTTTGAAGCGCCTGTAAACTTAGCTTACTCTCAAGGGAATCGATCGGCATCAGTGCGGATTCCGTTGTCGGGAACCAACCCCAAAGCCAAGCGGTTAGAATTCCGCTGTCCCGATGCCACATCCAACCCCTATTTAGCATTTGCAGCCATGCTGTGCGCCGGCCTAGATGGCATCAAGAATCAAATCGATCCGGGCGAACCTTTGGACGTGGATATCTACGACCTTTCCCCTGAAGAATTGAGCAAAATTCCTTCGACTCCCGGTTCCTTGGAAGGCGCTTTAGAAGCTTTAGAAAAAGACCACAGTTTCTTAACAGAAACCGGCGTATTTACCGAAGACTTCATCCAAACCTGGATTTCCTACAAACTAGATAATGAAGTCAACCCGATGCGGCTGCGTCCTCACCCCTACGAGTTTGCTCTCTATTACGACTGTTAGAAAATTAAGAATACAAAATTGAAAATGGGAATTATACCATTTTTAATCTTTGATTTTTAATTGAGAAGAACGCCGCCCTTAAAAGTGGCGTTTTTTTGCGGTTTAAAACTTCAGGATTGGGGCCCAGATTCTCCCGTTACCAGACACTATCTGGGCGACACTGTGAGTAGTAGCGCCCATTATAGCCTCCGAGACATTCTCTACAGCTCATTTGTTTGCTTTATCATCCACAATAGACCTTTTGCCTAAATATTTGATTAATGGGTTAACCGCAGATTTTAAGCGGATAAACACAGATGCAACGCAGATAATTCAATATAGTCTGCGAATGAATGCAAGAGGTCTAATAAACAAATCGTCAGCGGTAGTGCCTTCCTGAACCCGATATATCTTATTCAGAATGAAACGTGTCCGCGCCTCAGCTTTTGGTATGCCCGTAACTTCATCAGGATCGATAGAGAGGGCACTGCCTTCTTTTAATGTACCTTTCGAGTTACTTAAATTGCGATGCTCTTTTCTGCTATTTGCGCGCTGCGAAACTGTAAAGAATGCTCGGTCTCAGAAATATTCGAGGCAGCAGCTAGCGCCCACTTTTGCCCAAACCTAGAACCGCTGCAAAAGCCGTCAAAATTAGCAAAGGCTTGAAATAATGCACAGTTTTCATGCTTATTTGTTTGTCAGGTGCTGCTCTCAGTATAAAGTAGCAATTAGCAATTACCAATGACCAAACGATGTCCGATATTTTTGTGATGATCCGCAATCAGAGTAATAATGCTATGACTTCCGTTGAAGGCATTGCCTTTATTACTTTACTCACTCGGGACGGACGGGTATTGGCCGAAGAGACGGTTGCCTTGATTGAGGCAGATGCGGGGTTTGATGACTTGCCAACAGGACACTATACTGTAGTTGTCAGGCATGAACTGGTTGAACCGCGATCTGCCACCTGGGATGTAACTATCAGCAGTGAAGATCGAGTGATCATGCTGACATTTGTTTACTTAGAGCCCGAACGGGTTCTGCTTCGCATTCTAGCTTCAGTGGAAGAGAGGTTATGAGCATGACAGCTAAAGTTATTCCATCACAATCAATTAAAATGTTTCGCTATCGAGTGCATTTCTTGGCAAAAGACCTTTGGAATGAGAAAAACCCGGTTTGTCGGATGAATCTGGCTTTGCAGTTAGCGGATGCCGCGACAACGCTGGCTAGGTTGGAAGTAGAAGAGGCGCGAAAATTTCAACAAGAGCCTGCTAGTGTTGAGGCTTCAGAGTTTATGGAACCTGAAAAGTTTTGATGGCGCTACCATTGCTTGGGAAAGCACAGCACTTGCGGGGCTAGCAACTCAAAACTATTAGACATCCTGCATTCAGTCGAAAAGCACCTGAAAATTATCTGCGTTGATCTGCGTTGCATCTGCCATTATCTGCGGTTTCTGTATCGATCGAAGATTTATGCAATTGCTCGTCTGTAGAAATGCCAGCAAACAAAATTTCTCTGTATAAAATTTCCTCTGCTTGCTACACAAAAACTTCCGTCTTGCGAGGTAATTGGTTGTCGAAAAAACTGCGTTACACTTATACAAGTATCTTTACAAAACAACATAAAAGCATGACTGTTGCCTATCCCCACAAGCTTCGCAACGCTATGGGAGCGCGCGAAATTTTAGCTCAAGTAGTGCGCGATCGCGAAATCCACCTGATCACCCTCAACCGCTACCGCTTCAGCGAACAGCGCAGTTGCAAAGACCTCACCGACTTGATCGAACAGCTAGACGGCGAACCGGCAGAACTCGTGCGCGACCTTTCCCGGCACATCTCCGACGAAGCGCGGCACGCCATGTGGCTGACAGATTTGCTGGTAGACATCGGCCAAAATGTGGGAAAGCCGCCGGGAGTTTCCTACATAGACGAATTTGAAAGGTTGTATGACAGCGAACAACAAGACCCCACCAAAGACCGCGAAGATTTTGTAATTTCTTCCCTCGCCGCGATTAACGTCACCGAGAAGCGGGGATGCGAATACTTCTCAGCGCACATCCACGCCCTCAAAAAGGCTCCCCAAACCGACGAAAACGTCAAAATCCGCGAAACCATCGAAAAGATTTTTCCCGAAGAAGCTGGTCACGTCCGCTGGGGGAATCGCTGGCTGGGCGCAATTGCTGCTAAAAGCCCGGAACACCGCCAGAAGGTGGAACAGGCAAAACGCAAGTATGTGGCGATCGAACAAGCAGCATTTGAATCGGGAATGGATATCATGCTGGGGGCAGAACTCCGCCGCGTCACCCGCTTGGTGGACATTGCCAACACCATGCCGATGTGGGAACGCCCGCAATACCTGATGGAACGCTTGCCCAGAACCCTGCTGGCCCCCGACCTACAAATGACCAGAGTCGATGTAGCTCAGCGCGCCTGGAACCGCGACCCGCAGGCATTTGTGGAGAAATTGGTGCCGATGTTCCTCAACGGGTTGAATACCATTGAGAAGAAGCCGCCGGCGACTAAGCCCAAGGCTTAAAAACGATCGCGAACCTGGTTGAAACCGCTCTGCAAGTCAAACTTGCGTCTGCCTCCGCAAACAAGCGAGATATACTGGTTCCCAGGCATAGCCTCGGAACCAGTTATTTAAAGTCATCATTTTAAGCTTGAGCAATTGACATACTCACCGACTATCAGGTGCGGTGATTCTTGACACTTCATCGAAACTTGCTAGCGGACTAGACTTACTGTCTCTGGGCGCCCGTTTAAAGTCTCCCAATGCCCTATGGCGACTATCAAAATCTTTCAATTGTTGAAATTGAAAATGTATCAGTGCATTCAAGGTTGGATTCCACCATTGCCCTACATCTGCTTCCCGGATCTACTTCAGGCTCGGTTTCTTGCCTACTAATTTTCAGCAATATCGACTGCAAAGTTGGGTGGGTTGTTTAGACCACTTCTATTACAGCACAAGTTTTAGGAAAGCCGTCCTAAAAGGACGGGGCTTTTACCCAAGTTTTCGGTAAACTGATTATTGGAATAGTTTTCCGTCTAAATATAATCATGACTACCAGCGAGCCGAACATACAAACAGCTTCCGCAGAAAGCCTATCGAGGGAAAGCGCGATCGCCTCTGAGCAGGTCGAAAAAGCCACAGCCGTCACCTATGCAGAAGAAATTGAAACTGTCATCGCCAGCATGGCTGTAGACCAAAAAGTGATGGTCGGTCAAAATGAAGCTGGCGGACATCTTTGGAAGTTCAAGTACGGCAGTGTTGAAGTGTTCGTGCAACTCACGGGCGAAACCGAAGATGATACTTTGACTGTTTGGGCTTTTGTACTGCAGTTGCCGGCGAAGAATGAAGCTCAATTAATGCGGAAACTTCTAGAAATGAATTGGCTGTCTACTTTGGAATCTCATTTTGCGATTGTTGACAATCAAGTTGCGGTAATATCGACTCGGACGATCGCCGAAATCTCGACCGGAGAAATTTCTCGGGTGATTACTATTGTCGCCACGATCGCCGATGACAACGACGATATTCTGCAAGCAGAATTCGGTCATTAGTCATTAGTCATTAGTCATTAGTCATTAGTCAGCAGTCAACAGTCATTAGTCAGCAGTCAACAGTCAACAGTCAACAGTCAACAGTCAACAGTCAACAGTTAACAGTTAACTAATATGCAGGCCCTGCGATCCAAGCAATAGTGATTCCCAGCCCCAAACCGACAAGCACTTGAAAAGGAGTGTGTCCCAGCAACTCCTTCAGGCGAGCCTCATTCAGGTTGTGATCTTCCTCAAAAAACTCGTCAATAATTTGGTTGAGGATGCGAGCTTGCTTGCCTGCTGCTTGGCGGACGCCTGCTGCGTCGTACATCACAATAATTGCAAAGATCGCAGCGATCGCAAAATCTGGACTTTCCCATCCCATAGTTTGTCCCACTCCCGCAGCCAAAGCGCCCACAAAAGACGAGTGAGCGCTGGGCATTCCCCCCGTTGTTACCAAATACCGAAGATTAAACTTGCGATTTTTGACCAACTCGATCGGCAGCTTCATGATCTGAGCCGCCAGACAAGCGAGCAAAGCAACCACGAGTACATGATTGTTTAATATGCCGCTGCAAATTTCCTGCATAGTGTTTGGTATTTCTAGTTACTGCGGCTGGTAATAAAATCGGCGATCGCCAGCAGCGGTAGAGCTTTGCTCCCAAACACTGCCAATTGAGCCTTAGCATCAGCAACAAGCTGCGAAGCTTGGCGCCGAGACTCCTCAATTCCCCACAAACTCGGATAAGTGACTTTTCCTGCTTGAACATCTTTGCCAGCAGTTTTGCCCAGTTCTTCTTGGGTAGCAGTAATATCCAGAATGTCGTCAATGATCTGGAAAGCCAGCCCAATATTTTGAGCGAAACGAGACAGCCGCTGCAAATCCGCAGCAGACGCCCCAGCCAGAATTGCCCCACAAACTACGCAGGCTTCTAACAGCGCGCCAGTTTTGTGAGCGTGAATGTAATTCAAAGTTTCCAGAGAAACATCTGTCTTTCCTTCCGATTCCAAATCAACCACCTGGCCGCCTACGAGTCCTGCAGCGCCGGATGCCCGCGCCAAATGGGCGATCGTCTGCAACACCTGCTGGGGGGGTACGTTCTGAGTTTTAGTGGCGATAAATTCAAAAGCATAGGTCAACAAACCATCGCCAGCCAAAATGGCAATATCCTCGCCGTAGACTTTGTGGTTCGTCAGTTTGCCACGCCGGTAGTCGTCATTGTCCATTGCCGGCAAATCGTCGTGAATCAGCGACATCGTGTGGATCATTTCCAAAGCGCAAGCTGTCGGAATTGCCATAGATGTAGTGCCGCCGGCCAGTTCGCAGCTAGCCAGACACAGGATCGGACGCAGGCGCTTGCCCCCCGCTAGCAGCGAGTAGCGCATTGCTTCGTAAATTTTTTCTGGGTAGATGACCGGGAGTGCACTGTCGAGAGCTACCTCGATCGCCTCTTTTCGCTTTACTAGATAAGTAGATAAATCGAAAGAGGATTCCGGTTGGGACGAACCCATTTCTGTTGCCAATACCATCCCTTGCTCTCTTGTACTGAATAGTTATATGGGATATTCTGAGCCGTTCAGGTCGCATCGTGCCGACTTTTACGGCAGTAGTTGCTCGAACTCCGAGCATCAATTAATCATTCTACGGGTGTTGTTGCACAGAAAATCTTTGAGTTTTGATAACTTTGTCAAATTACCAGTCAATCTAAAATTTACAATCTCAAATATGAAATCCGCTGATTTGTCGGGCGACTTCCAAGAACCGCTGCACCGCCGCCGTTGGATCGCTGCGCCAAATTAGGGCGATCGCCACAATGCAGGTTGATTCTGGCAAAGATTTGTAAACAACCCCGCTGCGCTGGAAATTTTGCATCGATGCGGGGACGATCGCCACCCCCATCTCGGCAGCTACCAGACTCACAATGGTTTGCATTTGAATGGCTTCTTGAGCTGCGATCGGGCTAAAACCGGCTTGCTGACAAAGACTGACGATCGCATCGTACAATCCCCGAGCCTGGGATCGCGGAAATAAAATGAACGGTTCGGTAGAGAGTTCGCGTAATTCTACCTGCGCGCGATCGGCCGCCGGATGCGTTTCTGGCAGTGCCACGATCAGCGGTTCTCGAAAAACGATTTCAGAATTTATCCCATCTTCCTCAACCGGAGGCCGCACGAAGCCGATATCAATGCGCCCTTCTCGCAGCCGCTGCAACTGTTCGTTTGTCGTCAATTCGTGCAGTTCCAGCTTGACGGCGGGACACCGAGTGCGAAAGGCCTGCAAAATCGCTGGAACCACGTTGTGTGCTGCAGAACTCACAAAGCCGATCGTCAGTTGGCCGAGTTCGCCCCGACTTGTCTGTCGGCCGAGTTGAATTGCTCGATCGACTTGCTGCAGAATTTTCTGTGATTCCTCAAAAAAAAGCTGTCCCGCTTCCGTGAGCACAACCGTCCGCTTCGTGCGTCGAAACAATTGAAATCCCAACTCTGCCTCCAAATGCTGGATTTGTTGGCTCAGCGGAGGTTGGGCAATATGCAGTTTTTCCGCTGCGCGAGTGAAATTCAATTCCTCTGCAACGGCAATGAAATAACGCAAATGCCGAAGTTCCATAGCTCCCCAATCATTAATACTTTAAAAGTATAAGTGGTTAGTTAAACATATATTGGACATTTATGAAGACATTTCATACAGTGATTAATAGGCGAAGTTGAGAATTAAACAATGGCTAATTTGGATATCAAAATTAGAGAAGCAGAACTTGCTGACTTGGAAACTATTCTGACTTTTATCGCGCAAAAAAGCGAGTTCGATGGAGCGAAAACTTTGTTAGCAGCAACCGCAGAGCAATTGCAGCAAGCTTTATTTAGTCAACCTCCGCTAGTGCGGGTATTGTTGGCAGAAATTGAAGGAACTGCGGTAGGATTTGCTATGTTTTATGCTACCTATTCAAGTTTGTTGACGCAGCCTTGTCTGTGGCTTGATGATTTATTTGTGCAAGCTCCCGTGCGCGGTATGGGAGTCGGTACAGCGCTGTTAAAGTATTTGGCAAAAATTGCTAAGTCAACAAATTGCGGGCGGATTGAATGGACTGTTAATGCTAATAATGCGCCGGGAATTGCTTTTTATGAAAAGCAGGGAGCGCGGATTTTGAAAAATATTAGAGTTTGCCGTATTGATGGGGATGGAATTGGTCTGCTTGCTGGCAAATAATTTAATAACGAACCGCGTGTTCGTCTCAGAAACACGGTTGATCGCTACACTCTTCAACCCGCGCACCATCAGGGTTTTGCTTGTATATAAGCGGTTTCAACCGCCCTGTGTAATTTACAATTTGAGGAATTTCAAATGTCACAATATTCTTGGAATACATCTCTTTACGAGAAAAATCATGCTTTTATTTGGCAGTACGGTGAATCGCTTTTGGAGTTACTCGCTCCGAAGGCGGGAGAACGAATTCTGGATTTGGGCTGCGGTACGGGACAGTTAACTGCAAAGATTGCTGAAAATGGTACTTTTGTGCAAGGTATTGATTCATCTTTGTCGATGATTTCCACGGCAAAATTTAACTATCCTCACATTAACTTTGTGGCTGCGGATGCTAGGGATTTTCAAGTAGAAGAGCCGTTAGATGCTGTGTTTTCTAATGCTGTTTTGCACTGGATAAAACAACCGGATGCTGCGATTAATTGCGTGGAAAAAGCGCTGAAGCCTGGAGGGCGTTTTGTGGCTGAGTTTGGCGGTAAGGGGAATGTGGGGGCGATCGTCCGGGCGCTTTTGAGTGTTTTGTCGGAAATTGGCTGCCAGGAGCCTGAAGCGCTTAATCCTTGGTATTTTCCGAGTATTGGCGAGTATGCTGGGCTTTTGGAAAAGCAGGGATTTGATGTGGGTTATGCGGTTTTGTTCGATCGACCGACTCCCCTAGAAGGTGGCAGCGCGGGTATGGTAAATTGGATTGAGATGTTTGCTGGCGGGTTTTTGTCGGGGTTGTCTGATGATGTGCGTGAAGCGAAGCTATCCCGTAGGGAATCGCAGATAATTAACTCCGTTGAAGAGCGTTTGCGATCGGCGCTGTACCGCGATGGTAATTGGATTGCAGATTATCGCCGAATTCGCGTTGTTGCTGTCAAAAATTCCTATTGACTCAATAAACATCGCAACAACCCGGTTTCTTTGATAAACCGGGTTGCTAAACACAGAGCTTAGTTTAAATCTGTTCTTCCCCTTGATTAAAACGCTGAATTCCTTCATTTTCCTCTACGCGTACAATAGCATCTTTGGGAATATTGAGGATGCCTGTAAATGAATTTTGGCTTACTTTCAAAGCTTGTTCCTTATTTTTGTGTTCGGCAAGTTCGCGCTGTAAATTGTCAATAGTCTGTTGAAAGCGAGTGGCTTGTCTGAGCATTTCTTGTTCTGAAAAATCCAGCAATTGAATCAAATTGGCAACTTGATGTTCCAGTAACTGGGTTTCGGCAAAATTGTTATTATTAACAAAACTTTTAGAATTTTCTGAATATTCAAAAACACTTTGTTCGTCGGGGATGGACAATGCTGTTTTGACACTAAGTGCCAAATATTTAAACATTTCAGCCGTGCTTGGGGGAATTTTAACTTTCAGGAACATCACTACCGCAAACAAACTTCCTGACGGCAGAAGTCCCCCAAATCCCAAGACAGACTTGACTTGGTAGGGGATAATTAAGGAATTTTGCTCAGGAATAAAGCGGCTGCCTTTTGCTTCTGATACGTGAAAAATATTTAATACTGCGGGCTCTAATTGCAGGAACCTTTCTGGCTCAATTCCGAGGAATGTAGGAATGTCTAAACCGAACTGCCTGATTATTTCCGAAATCGCCGGCATTTGAGCCACTAATTTTGTGCTAACTAATGGAATAGCTGTATTTTCTACTGCTGTGTGCCGAGAATTCCACTGCGGTTGTGTGCCTGCGGCTGCTAGCAGAGTCCAACATTTCATGTCGGCGGCGGGAGAATTGCCCTTCATCAAGCGACGGGCGGATTGTTGCAATGAGTCTTCTAATTCCCCGTAGGGATGAGTTTTGAACAAACGCACTAAGGCACAGGTATTTTCTCCTGTTTGCGAGTCGCAAAAATGTTGGTAAATATAGTTAACAATTTTCTGGCTGCTGGCTTCCATACTAGCAGTATTTCTGCCTAAGTGGCGCAGGACTAAGCTGCATTTAGCCATGTCTTGCGGGGTAAATAAGGTAATATCGTACATTCAAAAACGCTCTCCCAGAACTCAAACACTCTTTTCCATTTATCGTTAAGGTCGCTAACGCATCCGGAATCCTACTGAGAGTTTTGAACAAAGTGTTAGTGAAAATATGGAGAACATTTGCCCGCCAAATGCAGTGGTTGTATGGCAGGATACAGAAATTAAGATTAAAGCAAAAAAAGTCTATTCCCTAGGGTAGGTCACAGGGACAGAAAAGCCGATGTACAATTTATAAAATAATTTTTTACGAGAACTCCCCCAGAGGAATTAAAGAAACGGGGTTTTTCACCGGATATGCCTCGCGTTTTACAGGGCATTTTCGTAGATAAAAGTCGGTTTCTCGGTAAGCCATATTCACCGAAATCCTAGAAACTCAAGCTGCTATTTTTGTGGCGGGCGATCGCACGCCGATTGATCAAAAATTGGTACAATTTTGTCAGTTTTGGACGCAGAAACCGGGTTTGCTTACAGAGAAAAAACCCGGTTTCTTGGGTATTGGTAAGTAGATGCTGTCTTCAAAACTTTTAACCACCCCAAACAACTCTACTGAGCAGGTGGAGACTTTGCTTCCAGGGCATCTTTAGCAGACAATCCCTGATCTTGAACGCCAAAATACCACAAACTAGCAGCAGCTTCGGCCCGAGTCACCGATTTCTTCGGCTGAAACAGAGTAGTAAAACCAAAAACGCGGCGAATATTCGCTAAGTCTCCATTGTTAAAATCAGCTAAAACTGCCCGCGATGCCTGGGAATCAATCTTAGAAGCATCTTGAAAACCCCATTTTTCTTTCACTCCGTCAATGTTAGCTGTCGGTAAAACTTGACGACTATCTAAAGGCACTTTCCAAAGAATCATTGTTTCGCGAGTTAAAGGTGCATCCGGGCGAAATTTCACATCTTTACTTTCTCCCGAAAGCGAACTCGGAATTACACCGGCTTCTGCTAAACCTTGAATTGCTGAAAAATCCGGGTCTGTTTTGGGTACGTCAGAAAAGGCTGGTTCGCTAGAGTCTACTGCTAATCTAATTTGTTTGGCTTGACGGCTAGCATAAATCTGATTGTTAGCTGCTACTAACCAGCGGGCGTATTCGCGCCGAGTGACAATTTTGTTGGGTTTGGGCAAAGTGCTGGCTGTTTCTAAATTAGCACTTTCTGTTGCTCGCACTTTCAGCACTTCCAACTGAGTTAAATCAGCCACATACTGCCGCAACTGTTGAGGAATTTGGCTTTCTTCTTCGCTAACTTTTGCTGATTTTGGCGAGGCGGATGGCGTTGGAGTAGTTCCCTCTGAATTAGATGGAGTTGGTGAAGCGGTTGGAGATGCGCTAGACTCGGAATTATTAGGTTGGGGACTGGCGGCAATTTCGGGGCTTTCTTTGCTGTAGTCGATCGCAAATTCTGTAGAACCTCCTACTTTCTGAGTAGGAGAAAGCGACACAGTTACCCGCAAATTATCTCGCGTTGCTACCAAAGAACCTTGTCCCTCGGCGGTGGGGCGGCTGACTATTTCCCAGTTGCGACGCCCAAACTCTGTGGAGTAAAAGTTCTGAACCGAATTAACAGGATCTGTGCTTTCCCAGCGCAGCCGCACATTTTTTTGCGACGGATCGGTTTGCCCACCAACTTCGATTAACTCAGCATTAGGATAGAGTGGAATCTCTGTAGGGAAATCGGGAGGAAGTTTGGCGGTAGAGTTTGTCTCAATTGCTTTCGCTGGTGGCGGGGAAGAGAAAACTACTGGGTTTTGTTTTAATTTGGGATCGGCGGCTAAAGATTCTTCGAGGGCCTTGCTGTTGGGGCTGTTTGCACAAGCTGTGACAGCAGCCAGCAGACACACAGCCAGCCAAGTATTTACAGCAACGAGTATATTGGTTTTATTGGTTTTAGTGATTTTAGATCGTCCTTGAGAGTTGCCTCGCCGTTGAGTAAATATAATATTCAGCATAAATCCCCCCTTTGCGGATATATTTCTAGGCTAGCGCAGATCGATCGGGCATATATAATTTTTACCCAAATGAAATTTCTGTATATACTTTTAGTTATTGCTACATTACTTTCATACCCTGTCAAGTTGGCCCGTCCCGCTGCATCTCAACCAGCCCCGCTGCGGATAGCCATTCAGACGCCAGAGTGGCAGCCATTTTGCTCGGCGATGGGTCAGTTTGCGATCGATATGCCGGCAAATCCCAAAATTAATTCAGAAACTTTTTCAAATCAAATTATTGCTCACACATACGGATCGAACTTAAAAAACAAAGAAACTTATTTGCTTCAATATGTTGACCTTGATTTTCGGATGAGGAACAATAATATAAATAATATCAGAATTACTTTAAATAATGCCGTTGATTTTTTCGTCGTGGCAGCGAATGCTAAAGTCTTGCAAGTGCGGGATCTTTCCCTCGGAGGCTATCCCGGAAAAGAATTTGAGTTTTCAGTCGCTTTCCCCGACTGAACCTGTAGGTGTAGGTCAAGTTTTTTTGGTGGAAACGCGCGTTTACGGCCTGGTTGCCACTACCCCAGAACCAGAAAATGCTCAAAAATTTCTCGACTCTTTTCGTTTGTTTTGAAGCAGGAAGTTTGGCAATGAGTAGTGTAGGAGATTTAACAGATTTAACGGAGAGAGCTTGAGGGAATAAGTCAGAGGTTGCAGGGAAGAGAGAAAAATTAGTTGGGAGTGGGGATCGAATTTATTAATAAAACTTACGCTTGGCAACTGGGTGTTTAGGAAAATATTGGCTTTGGCAACAAAAAGGTCGCCATCAACCGGGTTTTTGAGTAATAATGTGGTCAAAACTCAATTACGCTCAATTTGACTTAAGACTTTATTTGATTTTTGTACTCTATCTAACGACATAGATGAATTTTACACCCGTGGAGCGATGTAGATACTTGCTCCAGTTTGTATATTTAATATAAGGATTTTTAAATCGCAGAAAGCACAAACCAGAAAGCACAAACTAAAGATGCTGTCTTGCTCCATCTGGCTCCCATCTGGCTCAACCAAGTCAGCCTCATTGAAAGCTTACCCGGAGGGTATTAACCTATTATGAACAAACTAACACCAATTCTCCTCAGCTGCATCCTATTATTTGGAGGTGCTGCTTGCAGCGACGGGGCTAAAACTAGCGCTGATGCTCCTAATTCTGCCACAGGAAATACTACTAGCCCGCCCCCAGCCGAGACAGTTCAAAAAACTCAGGGTGACGCAACGAGCGATATTCGCAAAAACCAAGCAAATTCTGATATCAGGGCCAGAGAACAGCGCAACAATGTGACGGGCGGTGATGCCATAAGAGCCGACGGCGACCTCCAAAGTGAAGTGCGCTCCAAGTTAGAAGTAAACATCACTAAAGGTCAGCTAACTGTTGACGCAAAAGATGGGCTTGTCACCGTAGGCGGCACAGTTCCCAATCAAACTGATTTAGCTAAAATTGAGCCACTAGCTAAAGAGATTAAGGGTGTCAAACAGGTGAATGTTACTGCTGTTGTCGCCCCCGCTGCACCCGCATCGCCTAGCAGCAGTCAATAAATTAGAAGGGAAAAGTCCGAGGGAAAGAAGGGAGAAGGATGTAGTTATCTAGGAGAGAAGTCTGAGGGAAGAGGGTAAAGTTTGGCATGGTAAGATTGCTTGCGGAGCGGAGTGCAACGCTTAGGTGACTCTCTAGGGAGATCGGGGTTTTAAGTTAAAGAGTTTAAATTTAATTTTAAATTCACGCAGTCAAAACTCCCGCAATACCTGCAATTTCCCCTTCCCCATTTCCGATTTTCCATCCCGGAGAATTAGTTGGAAACCAACCTGAAGATAGAGCGGGAAGTTATTCCCAGCGACCGATGAAAATTGTTGGGAAAAAATGACTAAATGTGATTGATGGCAGAGCATAAATTCTGTGATTGTGTAAAAGTAGTATATTTTCGAGGAGAAAAAAAATGTCTTTAGGTCAACACAAGCGAGCTGTAGGAGCATTTTCTAATTACCGAGATACGGAACTAGCCCTGATTGAGCTGCAAAGTACCGGGTTTCCGATGAATAAAGTTTCGGTAGTTGGGGAAAATCTCGATCGCGGCGACATTGCGGGCGCTACCGCTGGTAAGAGTACCGACGAGAAAGTGGGCGGTGGCGCAAAAGCAGGCGCGACAGCGGGAGTTGTGACGGGCGGTTTGATTGGGTTACTCGGAAGCATTGGAGCGCTAGCGATTCCGGGAGTTGGCCCGGTGATGGCGGGGGGTGCGATCGCCACTCTGCTGGCAGATACTGTAGTCGGAGGCGCGATTGGGGCTGCAGCAGGCGGTTTGGTCGGCGGTTTGGTCGGCTTGGGAGTTCCCGAAGCAAAAGCTAAAGCTTATAACGATCGCGTCTCGCGCGGTGAATATTTGGTATTCGTAGAAGGAACAGATGCCGAACTTGCCACAGCCGAAGGAATTATGAGCGTGCGGGGCATTCAGGATTGGGGCATTTACGATGTGCCGGCAGACACCGGCCGCAGAGCTGGGGGCCACCAGAAGCGCGCCGTGGGAGTATTTTCAACCCGCCGCGAGACGGAACACGCACTGGGAGAACTGAGAACTACCGGTTTCGACATGAATCGGGTTTCGGTCATCGCTAAGGATGCTGACTCGAAAGGGGACATCGCAGGCATTGACGTGCACGACAGCGCGGATAACAAATCCGATGAAGGGGCCACAAAGGGCGCCCTCACAGGTGGCACTTTGGGCGGTTTGACAGGTTTGTTGGTAGGTCTGGGTCTAGTGGCTATTCCGGGCATCGGGCCGATTATGCTGGCAGGAGCCTCAGCTACGGCGATCGCCACTACACTCGCCGGTACGGCTTTGGGTGCGGCAGCAGGCGGTTTGATCGGAGCTTTAGTCGGTATGGGAATTCCTGAGGAGGAAGCTAGAGCATACAACGATCGCGTGGCAAGGGGAGATTACTTGGTACTGGTTGACGGCAGCGAAACAGAAGTCGCTCAAGCCGAAAGCATTCTGAGTCGCGGAGGTATTCAACATTGGAACACCTACGACTATCCCAGCGTAGATAGTGCTCGGGCTGATTACGGCGCTCCTGGCACTCCCGGCGTTGATACTACGGCTGATATTTACGATCCCAATCAGGGCGTGACAGGCCACCGTCGGGTTTAATAATTCAGACTTTGTTTGGGTATTGTTTCTACTTTCTGCAGGGTAGTCGCACTCGCGCGCTAGGATTGTGGAAAGTGATCCAACCAACACCCGCGAGCTAGCGGTTTTACGCTTCGTCGGTAAAATTATCTCAAAAGTCGGCTTTTTCTCTGAAAGCCGGCTTTTGTTTTGTTCTGGAAACTTAAAAAAGCCACCTGTCAAAAGTTTAATTTTGATTAGCGGCCCAGTCCGTGAGCTGGGCTTTGCGCCGGAGGATCGATCGGCTCCCTGAATTTTTACGTCCTAAATCCGCAGCGGTTTTTGAGTCTGTAACACTCACTACTGCTCGATTTTAAACCCCGCAGTATTATCAAATTCGATGACATAAATTACCACAGATATTGCCTGGTTAGTCAAAGAGCGACTATCTTTAATTATGGGTAGCTAATTTCAGCAACTTATACAGGTCAAGTAGCCAGTCCCACGCGCTCAGAAAAGCCTGCGGTGGTCGGCAAATATTAGAATAATAATATTGTCGTCGCCTTCCGGCAAGACTTAGGCTGGTCATTAGTTGGCTGTAGCAGCCCAATTGCCGTTGGCAAGACCTGCTACAGGAATACACTTTTTCTGGGAATGCCTCAGAGAAGCATTTGAGAAGCCCAGGAACAGCTTTTATGTTCGGGAGCGCGTCTGGTGTCGGGTGTTCTGTTAATTAGAACCGCAAGCGCTCATGGATCGAGTAAAGATTAACAGCAAGCACAGCAGCGCGAGAATACGGGAACGACTCGCGAGCCATTTTTTCGCGCAATCTCAGGCTCAGCACAGCGTATTGCTTGCTTCGCCGACGATTCGCTCAGAACTCCGACGGAAACAGCCTTCCTGTTGGTTTTCACTGGCACGGAGCACAGTGGGGGGAGGTGACACTAGCTGAGCTGACCGGGCTCTGCTTTCATGGGCAATCGAAGATAGAAGGCACTTATGTAGAAGGCATTAGGGGTTGAAGCTCCGATATCTTGTTTCTTGATTGCACGAATAAATCCGATCGCCTGTACTAGCAATTTTTCTGGTCAGAATGTGGCGCGGATGCCGCCAGCAATACCCCAAATATTCGATCAACCTTGACAAGATTGATCGACAACTTCTCGGTATTTTGGTAAAGAGTTAGCAGGTAATATTTAGTGGTTAGCAGTTAGTATAAACACAACTAACCATTAACAACTAACATCAACCGCCAACTAATTACTAGCAAAATAATACTTACAGGACTTACAGGCGGCGAGAAACGCGATTTTTTCATAACTTCCGCGCTAGCCAACCTCAGATTATACCAGAACCAGGTTTATTTTCGTAAATTATAACTAGGTGAGCAGGGTGATGGTAGGAATCAAGCAGTTTTGACAATTGTTAATGTGGCAGTATTAGTTTAAACAACTTACTACCAAACACGATAGTACAAACTTTCAGACAACATAGAACATCGAGAAATTAAGGAAACTCACTCAATTTTTTTATGAATTTCACTGAAATTTTAAGTGCCGATGAACTTTTAATTAGACATAGAAACGGGGAACGAGATTTTCGAGGAGCTAACCTCATTGCAGCTCATTTGAGTGAAGCTAATCTTAGTCGAACAAATTTGAGCAACGCTAATTTGAAAGGTGCTAACTTAATTAGAAGCAAACTGATAGGAGCTAATTTAAACGCCGCCGACTTGAGCGGGGCTAATTTGTCTAAGGCGAAATTAATTGAAGCTAACCTCGGGAGTTCTAGTTTAACTGGAACTGTGGCGATCGCCGCAGATTTTAGCGGGGCAAATCTCAGCGGAGCAATATTGTCTCAGGCTGACTTGAGCAAAGCTGTGATGACGGGAGCGAGTTTAGTAGGAGCTTGTTTGCTAAGCGGCTCAAAACTAACTGAGGCTAATTTGAGCGGGGCGACGCTGAGCCGAGCAATTATGAGCGGGGTTGACTTAAGCAGAGCAAATCTGACGAGAGCGATTCTCAGCGAGGTAGATTTGACCGGGGCAAACCTGAGCGGAGCAACTTTAACTCGGGCTTATCTCAATCGCGGAAATCTCAGCGGCGTCAATTTGGTTGGGGCTACTTTGAGCGAAGCAAGTCTGCGGGAGGCTTCTATTTGCGCTGCTAATTTGAGCGGTGCTGACTTGAGCGGTGCTGACTTGCAATCCGCCAATCTAAATGGCTCTAATTTGAGCGGTGCCGACTTGCAGGGAGCTAATTTGAGTAAAGCTAATTTAAATGGTTTGATTCTGCACAATGCTGATTTGAGGGCGGCGAATTTGAACAAAGCTTCTTTGCGGGGAGCTAACTTGAGCGGTGCAAATTTGGCAGGTGCTAGCTTGCTGGAAGCGGATTTGCGGGGGGCGAATTTGAGTCACGCCAATTTGTCGGGAGCGGGTTTGCTGCTGAGTTCTCTGACAGGGGCGAATTTGACAGGAACTAATTTGTCGGAGGCTAATTTGATCGGGGCGAGCTTGAATGTTGATAATTTGAATGAAGCGGCTTTGGGCGGGGCGATTTTGCCGAATGGAGCTACTCACAGCCGGGATTGATAAGTTGATTCAGGAAAAAGAGTTGTGAGTTTTAAGTTAAATAATCTTTAATTTAAAACTCAAAACTTTTGACAATAAAGAATTCAGGAGTCAGAATTCAGAATTCAGTTATCGGTTGTGGGGGGCGGGTTGATAAAGATTGTCGGCGATCGACAATCTATTGACAATCTATGAAAATTCGGACTCAGCGATGCAGTCTCAGAGGCAATTTCAGCATTGCTTTGACTAACTAATTCGCTTCGACAGGTTTTGCAACATGATGTTGAAACCCAGCAGCAAGAGCTTGTTTCTGATTAAAGTCTCCAGCATAGGCAGTCAGGGCGATCGCCGTGCAGTTCCACAATTACAATTTGACGCGCGATCGCCAGCCCAAGTCCCAAACCCCCAAATTTACGACTTAGGGCTCCATCCTCCTAATCTTCATCTTTCTTTGTGAAACATACTTGCAAAATTTTTGACACCGTGCTAACGTTAAAAGGTTTGAGACTTAACATCAATAGAGGTAAAACCCCGCAGAATGAAACAATTGGGAACCCATCTGGTCGCTGATGCTTGGCAGTCTCCTGGAGACCTGCTCAACGATCCTGAACGTATCCGCCGCGCTATTCTCGATGCGATCGAAGCCGGAGGAGCTACTCTCATCGATTTGTGCGTACACCAGTTTAGTCCTCACGGAGTGACAGCTACTGCTACTTTGGCAGAGTCTCATATAGCAATCCATACTTGGCCTGAACACGGTTATTTTGCTGCAGACTTATTTTTCTGCGGAGCCGGCGACCCTCACCGAGCCATGAAGGTGCTACAGACAGCTTTGGAAGCTAAACAGGTAAAACTCACTGAGTTCACGCGCGGTTTCGAGCCAGGGGTGGGCATTGTAGGTTCTGCTTGTGAAGAGCAGTATGCCCCTCGTTCAGTAGAAACGAGTGCCGCCAGAGGATGATAGCCAATTAGCGTAACTTTGAACAATTTATGCTAGGTTTTGTTTAAAATCCCACGGATCGAACCGTGGGATTCTTGTTGGAATTTACTTTTTCATTAATAAAGGGCGGACAACTAAATAACCTGCACCGAAAGCTGCAATCACAATCAGAAAAATTGCGATCGCCAACCACAATCCACTTAAGTCTGAGGTTTTTTTGAGTTGAGGTCGCACACGGTAAGGAGTTTCCGGCACCTCTGTAAATAATTTTTCGGGAAGTGGCTGCGGCATCGAGGCGGCTGTTGGCTCCGGTTCCGGTAGTGGGAAGGGGAAAGCCACTGTCTGAGGTGGTTGAGGTACGGCAGAGTTAGTCTGCAAGGTTACAGGTGGTGGGGGCGGAGGTTCAACGCTGAAATTGAATTTGACAGATGGCATTTGCGGCATCCCTGTCTGGGTGATGCTCTGAGCCGAGTTGACTACTTGCTGTAACTGTTGGGATACTTGAACTACTGTTTCTACTTCTCGTCGCAGTTGTTGATTTTGTTGGACTAATTGCTGATTGTGGGTTTTGAGGGAATCAAGCATGGCTTGGGCGGCTTGCAATTCGGCGGTGACTTCTCGATAGAGCGAAATCGGTACTGATGGAGAGTAACTATTGGAGTTTTCAGGGGATGTATTGTCAGATAAGGTAGTATTTTGCATAATTGTAGATGGCGAGGGTGAACTTTTTTTAGTTTAGCCTGAGAGTATTTGCAATTAGATCGATCGCAATACAATTCGTCAAGATATTTGTTAAAAATATTAATAGTGAGTTTAGTTAAATGTTATAAATTTTTAGTCGATCGCCATGAATCACCACCAAACCCAACAGAGTATGTCGCAAAAGTCAAGTACCGAAGAAATGAAATACGGCGAGCGCGAGATTTTGGACGGGCAGTTAATTACATTCCCCAATCCGCGAGTCGGGCGGCGCTATACGATTAACATTACTTTGCCGGAGTTTACTTGCAAGTGCCCATTTTCTGGCTATCCCGATTTTGCGACAATTCACGTTACTTATGTGCCCGACGAGCGGGTGGTAGAATTAAAGGCGCTGAAACTGTACGTTAATAGTTACCGCGATCGCTACATTTCTCACGAAGAATCTATCAATCAAATTTTAGACGATTTTGTGGCAGCTTGCGCGCCGCTGGAAGCGACGGTGAAGGGCGATTTTTCGCCGCGGGGGAACGTCCACACCGTGATTGAGGTGTCGCATCAGAAGTAGGGCGGGTATTAAGCTGGTGTGTCATTGAGATTTAATTGTGGGGCGGCGTCGGAGCAACGCCCCACAATAGTTTTAAGAAATAGGATTGTTAATAAAATTAGTAAGTAATTCAGGACTTACGCACAGCCTCAATATATAGTGTTTTGTAGGGGCAAACCCCCCGTGGTTGCCCCCATACCTGGGATGATTGCGTAAGTCCTATAATTGTAGGGTGCGTCAGGGCAGCCCTCTCAAAGTAGTAAAAAAGTTCCTCAAACGCTTAAAATCTCGTAGTTTGTAGGGTGTGCGCTGGGCATCGGTTGAGTTTGTCGCCCACCGGAGAGTACCGATTGACAGGCGTTTCAGCGTTTTATTTTGAAACCAATTTCCGTATAGCAATTTTCATTGCTTGAAATTTGAAAAATTAGAACGTGAAATAGCGGTTTTATGCTTTTTCTCCGGTTCAAATTAACCAGTTCGACAAATCTGGCAAGGCGCACCCTACAAACTCAACTAATCTTTTTGATATTTATCGATTGGTGTAAGGTGCGCCTAGCGCACCCTACGGTTAGCTTTGACTTGCAACAGAAGTCGGGGCGATCGCACTTTTTTCCTCTGCTGTTTTCGATTCTGCCAACTTGTCCAAAATCTCGACAACCTCTCTTTCAAAAGTCACCTGAGCGCGATTAGTGCGGCCGCCGACATAGAGTTTGCCGTCCTTTTCCAAAGCCCAAATCTGCGAGTGAGACAGATAGCTCATCAGCACGCTGAGCATTAGCAACCCGAAGCCAGTATAAACGAGCGGAATTCCCGGATCGGCTTTAATTTGCAAGCCAGTGCTGCCAACAAGTTCATCAATTGATAGCATGACTCCGTTAACTTCCACCGCCGTGCCCGCGCGAACTGTAGTTAATAATTTGCCATCCGTACCGTAAACTAACATCGTTCCTTGCAAGTCTTTTGCTAGCAAAGAAACTCCAGCACTCAAATCTGGTTTGGTCGGAATCCAAGCACCCCAAATTCGGCCTTTACCTTGAGTATCTAACTGAGCCATTGGTAGTTGCAAAACCGGGCTTTTGTTGAGGCGAACTCGCACGGCGGCTATTGCCCAATCTGCTTGATAAAATGTGACTCCCCGGTATCTCAGGGGCTCGTTAACGTGAATGGTTTTGCGATCGACCTCTTGGCCTGTTTTGTCCAAAACTGACAGATCAGAGTAAAATTGGTCGATGCCGCCCTCGGGAGTATAATCAATCCAGAACCGATTAACTCGCATCGACCAATCCTTCGGTATTTGCGGCCGGGCCCAAGGCCCTGCATCCAGGATATTCTGCACCTGAAAAGTTTCGCCGCTGGGAACCATTTCTTGACCGAGAAATCCCGTCATCGCGCCCCACATCGACCCAGCTAAAATAATTAGCATACTGGCGTGAACAATAATCGGGCCGATTTTGCCAATTATTCCCTTGCGGGCATAAACTTTTTCGCCTTCTCGAAATATGCGGTAGTTTTTTTGCTGCAAAAGTGGTTCTAACGAACTTAAAGCAACTGTTTCTAATTCCGCACTGAGAGCTAATTTTTCAAACTGCTTTGGTTCTTCATAAAATTTCCAGCGGCGGGCAGCTTTTAGCGCCGGAAATTGTCTGGTAAAAGTGCAAGCCGTCAAGCTGCTGCCGAACAAAATTAGGATGGACAAAAACCACCAAGTGCGGTATACGTGGTCTAGTCCTGCAATTAGTACAACTTTCCAAGTTAGGAAGCCGAACAAAGCGGGGTGTTCTGGATAGTTAGATTGGTAAAAGGGTACTGATTGGCCTTGTTCGATGACAGTGCCGGAAATGCTGAAAAATGCGATCGTCAGTAGCAAGATAATTGCCAGCCGCAAATCTGCTAGCACCGGCAAGATTTCTCCCTTGAAAAACCTTTGAGGGGCAGTCGCCCAGTTTGATAGTTTAGATAGAAATACTTCTTTTGATGTCATTGGTAATTATGAAGGAAGTTCGGCAACGGATTGTGTAACGGATGTAACGGATCGAAGGAAGGAAGTTCGGTAACGGATGTAACGGATGGAAGAAGGGAGAAGGAAGAAAGAGGAGGGAAAAACAAAAGATGAACAAAATATTATTATTTTTATTGAAAAAGTCTCAATCAATTTTGAAGTCTTTCTCTTTTCTTTCTTTCTTCCTTCGTGTTGTTCGCGTCTTCGCGGTTCGTTAAAAACAACTTAATTCACGCATTCAGTAGAGATTGCTATATCTTTAAATAAAGACTGAAGTCCTTACTACTAAACTTAAGCGGGAAGGATGCGGGAAAGCAGAGAGAAAACGCCAAATCCTACTAGCAAAACGCCGCTAACAGGCGTAATCCAACTCGACCACCGACGTAATTCTAACAACTTTTTAATGCTAGCAGTGAAAGTACCTGCTATAATCAGCGGAGCGACGTAGCCAGCAGCATAAAACAGCAGCAACACACCACCTAAAACTGTATCTCCCGTTTTGGAAACCCAAGCTAAGAGTGTAGCTAAAACCGGCGTGCTGCAGGGAGACGCTACCAAACCAAAAGTTAAGCCCAATAAGTACGATCGCACGCCCGCCGGCAAATCTTTCGGCACCCACCCCACAGCGTCGAAAGACGGCATTTGTAAGGGTAAAGCTTCGAGTAAATTCAGCCCCATTAGAATAGCAATAATGCTGACAAGAATCGGCAAACCCAGGCCAATTTTGCCGTAAACTTGTCCGGCAAATGATGCTACAATACCTAAACCCGCAAGGGTGGTGGCTAATCCCAGGGAAAACCACGCAGACTGGGCTGCAGCTTGCAGGCGACTTTTTGCTTCGTATCCACCGATGTAGCCGATCGTGATCGGCAACATTGAAAGCATACAGGGCGTTAAGCTCGTTAGCAACCCTGCCAGAAAGATGACTCCGACGCTGACTAAACTGAGGTTTGTCAGTTGAGTATTTACTAAATTATTAGCAAATTGTGCGAGTTCGTAAAGTTGAGTTTGCAGGGTTTCCATCAGTCGATTTTAGATTTTAGATTTTAGATTGACTCCACAGTCTAGCGATTTTAGATTTTAGATTTTAGGTTTTAGATTTTAGATTGACTCCACAGTCTAGCGATTTTAGATTTTAGATTTTAGATTGACTCCACAGTCTAGCGATTTTAGATTTTAGATTTTAGATTTTAGATTGACTCTACAGATGAATCTGGGAGTTTAAACTAAATATCTAATTTTTTTGCTCTTCACGACTCCTGTCGGGGGCTTGTATCCCTAGGCAGGTGACTTCAGGTTCGGGGCTGTTCTGGCTTTGTTGAAAATTGTAACAGATGCGGGCAGGTTCGGTTTGAGATTTAAGATTTTAGCAATATTTACTGGTTAGGAGTTAAAAGGTCGATCGCACCCTGGTTTAAATTAATATCTTGACAGCATCCTCAACAAGCTGTTGGCAACGGGCGCAGCTACACCCGATAATTCATTGACTGCGAAATCGGCCCGAAAGGCTGTTGTTGAAATTATTCAAGCAGACTTTAATTTTACTCTACTTTAAATTAAAGCCACTTTCTTCATTAATAGACCCGTCCGGCATTATTGCCCCTGCCAGCACCGCACCTCTGAGATTTGCTCCCGTTAAAATAGCGCCTTCTAAATTAGCATTGCTCAAATTTGTGACTTGTTTGGAACCTCGGAAAAAGAAGCTGTGCAAGTCAGCACCTGTTAAATTAGTGTCGGCTAAATTAGCATATTGCAAGTCAGCACCGTGCAGCGTCGCATCCCTTAAATTAGCTTGGGTAAGATTGCTTCCCCAAAGTCGAGAGTCTAAGACATTAGCATCTTGTAAATTGGCGCGGCTCAGATTTGCCAAAGTCAGATTAGCGTCCCACAATTTGGTGCAGTTGAAGTTAGCTTCTGTCAAATTGGCTCGACTGAGATCCGTACCTAAAATATCAGCATTTGCTAAATTAGCGCCGGTGAGATCTGCGTCAGAAAGATCCGCATTTTTTAAGTTAGCACCGGACAAATTAGCGCCGCTCAAATTGGCGCCGCTCAAATTGGCTTCTTGGAGATTAGCGCCCCGCAAATCGACAGCGCTCAAATCGCATTGCTTCCACAGAAAGCTGACGCACCAATTATCATTTAATAGGTGACTCAAATCCTCCCCATTCGCGGCCATCACAGGAGGAGTTAAGTAGAGAGTGAACAGGACGATCGCCAACACCGCGGCGAAGAAAGTTTTCAACCTCATAACTCTTTTCATTGACCCTAATTTGCGCCATAAATTATTGATGTCTAATCAAAGCATAGCAAATAATCTGCAACTTCCCTCAGCAAGATCACTCAAAAATATTAGTGTAGTGAAAGGTTGATCAGGGTTGGTGCAGGCACAAACTTAACTCAGCCAGTCTTAGAGGCGCTTTGAGCTAGAAACCCGGTTGCTTCACAGATGCCTCGCTGCAAAACTAATATTTTTCCTAAAAACCTGGTATAAGATGACCGCAAGTTCGATCGGGATTTGCCAGTGCAATATCGCTACAAAGTAATACTTGCAGCAGGCAGTTGCGATCGCTCCCCCAGGGGCATATCTGCAAACAATCCTGATATAAACTGCTCAATATGGGAATCAAGAAACCGCTAGTCTCGACTGAAAGCCTTATATTTAAAGGGTTGTAGAGGTAATTTTTGTTAATTGCGATCGTCATCACTAACTAAGCCGAACTTTCATCACACAAGTCAATGCCCCAGCATCACCAAATCTCATCAAACTTATCACGTTCCTGAGACTACGGATATCACTGTCAATAGCTCAACTATGGAGGAAGATAAGAGCATACAGTTAAACAGCACTTCTCCCATGCCTACTATCCCCCTTCTCCCAACTCAATTAGTTGTCACAACTATTTTCAATTCGATCGAATCTTTGGGATTCACTAATATTGCCGGCGTATTTTCGGGGGAGCAAGCTGAATCCCGACAAGAGGCAAATTTAAAAGTTAGTACCAAAAAGTTTTACACTCAGGGTTTAAAAAATCTCGAACAACAAGACTTGCACGGCGCTATTAAAAATTTTACTGCCACAATTAACATTAATCCGCAATTCGCGTCAGCTTACAACGATCGCGGTGTTGCCCGCTACAAATTAGGCTACAAGCAATCGGCGATCGAAGATTTAACTACAGCCATCGAACTCAATCCTTACCGAGCCAAATATTACAGCAATCGGGGGTTTATGCTGACTCGTTTAAAAGATTATACTGCGGCCATCGCCGATTACAACTCGGCACTGCTGCTCAACCCCAATTTAGCTAAAACTTACTTCAAACGTGGCACTATCAACTTAAAAATAGATGATTTAGTGGCAGCAATGGCTGATTTTGAGTCAGCTATTCGCATCAACCCTGACTTTGGCAAAGCTTATTTCAATCGAGGTATAACTAAATATAAGTTGAGAGATGTTCAAGGGGGATTTGAGGATTTTCAGAAAGCATCAGAACTTTTTAAACAGCAGGGTAAAATAGAAGAGCATTACGATGCAGTTGCTAAAGTCAAACAGTTATGGTAATAAATTTCCTCAGATCCCGGACTTCTTAAAAAAGTCCGAGAGCTAATTGTGGCTAAATTAGCCAATTCTCAATATGGGATCTCCTGGTATCAAGCCATCAAACGGGGAAGAATTACTAGCCGTAATTGCAAAAGTAGCATTTTGAACTACTGCAGGGAGGACATTTTGAACCACAACCCTTCCACCACCTACCAATGGAATGATAGTGTTGCTTCCAGACGCAATGAATGAAACATTTGATAAATTGCTGGCACTAATGCCAATGCGATCGCCCTCTTCCGGTTTGAAATCAAGAATTATATCGTTGTCATCCTGCAACAACAGCGTAGTTATGTCCGAGGTACTTACAACAAAAGTGTCTGCACCGCTACCGCCAGTGAAAGTGTCATTGCCATCATCGTTAACTAAAACATCATTGCCATCACCACCTGTTAAAACATCATTTCCTTTGCCGCCTCGCAAAAAGTCGTTACCAGCACCGCCATCGAGATTATCGTCGCCGAGATTTCCAATCAAAATATCGTTACCAACACCACCCGTAATTAAGTCGTTACCTTTACCACCTCGCAAAAAGTCGTCACCCGCTTCGCCACTGATGGTATCGTTGCCTTGGCTGCCATTAATTGCATCATCCGTCGGTGAACCAGTTATGCGATCGTTGCCGCTACCTCCCACTACACCGCTGGGATTTTGCTGAGAGTCTTGGGGAGTGACTTGATAGTTGTTCGGGGCATCAGGCAATCTGAGCGATCGCAAAGATAGATTTACGAAATTGGTACTATTAATTAAATCGTTGAGGAGATTAACATCGGTAATGATGCTAGAAACCCTACTGGGGACGATTCCTTGAACGACTTTTGCGGTAGAAATGCGATCGCCCTGCTGCACGGCATTAACCGTTTCAAAACCTTGAATAACGTTGCCAAAAACAGCATAATTACCATCCAAAAATGGCAAATCATCCAAAGCAAAATAAAACTGCGAAGAAGCCGAATTCAAAGCATTAGAACGAGCCATTGCCACAGCCCCGCGAGTGTGTTGCAACTGCGGCGTCTGGGTTACAACTTGGTTGTAAACAGGTTGCGCGGCGCCTTGCGGCTTAATTTCCAAAGGAATAAAACGCCCCTGATTAGTATCCGGGTCAATAAAATTACCCGTTCCCAATTGACTTGCTGGAATTGTCGTATCTCTGCTGCGCGGATCGCCTCCTTGCACCACAAAAGGCTCTGGCTGGCGCACAACTCGGTGAAACATCACCCCGTCGTAAATGCCGCGTTCAACTAAGTCAACAAAATTTCCCCCAGTAATCGGGGCATTAGTGCCGTCTACTTCGATCGTAACGGGTTGACCGTTAATTACCTGGACTACTATAGCTTTGCCTGTTAACGGGAGTGCAGCGCTCATGGGTAAATTGCTATTTGAGTGAGTGATCTTTGGGTTTTAGAAGCAATCCGCGAATTGCCCCTACCCATTTAATCAGAAAACTGTAAACTTGTCTTAAGTACAGTTCTACTTCTAAATTTATGATGTCCCGTCGCAAGTTTTTTAGCACTTTATTGGCAATTTGTCTAGTTTTTCTAAGTTTCAATTTTGCCACACCTGCATTTGCCCTCGGTGGCAAGCTTCCGACGGTGAATCAAGCCGCACCGGATTTTAGTTTGCCGACAAACAGCGGCGACGGACAAGTGTCCCTGTCTGATTATCGCGGTAAGTGGCTGGTAGTCTATTTTTATCCGAAAGACTTTACATCAGGTTGTACCATCGAAGCGCGGAGATTTCAGCAAGACTTGCCGAAATACTTGGCAAAGAATACTCAAATTATCGGCATTAGCGCTGATGATGTCGATTCCCATGCGGAATTTTGCGATTCCGAAGGTTTGAAGTTTCCGCTGTTAGCTGATACGGATGGTAAAGTGAGTAAAGCTTACGGTTCTTGGATGAGTTTTATCTCGGCGCGACACAGTTTTATTATTGACAATGAAGGAATTTTGCGCGAAACTTTTGTGAAGATTAATCCGGCGATTCACTCCAAAGAAGTGTTGGCTCGTTTGGGGGAATTACAGGCTAACGGGTAATACCATTTTAGATTTTAGATTTTAGATTTTAGATTTGAGTAACTGGCAATGGCTGATCAAGCTTGTATGTGTAGTGAGGACTACATTCCTCGGTATTTTCAGAGGATTTTAGTCCTCACTACAAACGTTATCAGGTTGATTTGACCTCACATCTTGCACCATTCTCAATAATCATCTTTTGGGCGGGCAGGATGCCCACCCCACAAGAAAATCTACTCTTTGTGGAACGGGCATCTTGCCCGTTCTTGACAATGGTGCAACATCTCAGTTTTACGGGAAATGATGGCTGGTAACGTGACAAGCAATATCATAGTAAATCTAAAATCTAAAATCGCGCCCCATACTCAGTGAGACTTAAACTGGCTATTGACTGCAACAGAATCGGAAGAAGATTCCGGATCGGAAATTTTTCTATTTCTGTTAGTAAGGCGGCGTTCCGGGTCAATTCCCTCGAAGGTTGGTGGCAACCAAACTCGGACTACCAACAACACTCCCAAAACCAGCAAAAATGCGCCAGTTGATAATATTTGAACCCAGGGAGTTTCTAGCACTCCCCGCACTATCACTTCTCGCAAAACTGATACAATACAAACTTCCACAGCTACGCCTATCGAAACTCTTTGTTCTTGCAAGTAAATAATTAGCAACCGAAATAATTCCACTAAAACTAATAAAAATAGAATGTCTGCAGTGACTTCCTGGAAATTCAAAGGAGGTAGCAGCGAGAAGAACATTTCTCGCAGTTCGATTACCATGAAACAAAACAAACCAATACATAGGGAAATTACAATTAAGTCTTGGACTGTTTCCAGAGCGGTGACGATTAATTGCAGATTCAACCATTGAGCGGGGTTACTGGACGAGTTGTTTAAACGCTTTTCCATTGACAGCTCCTGCAATTTATTTGACTTTCTTACAGCTTAATTGAACTTAGGTTAATCTTTGACAATTTACAGGTTTAATCTATTTATCAGTCTCATAAAATTTCGAGCGTTTGACAATTTCACACACACTTTTATTTGTCTCCCAGGTGGCTTGACATTTAGTGATGCTTTATGCTAATTGAATCCGGCAATAAGTAGCTTTGATATCTAAAAAATAGAAGTCGGAATGCTAAAATGCTGCAACTGCTATAAAATAGGAAAATTGTAAAGAATTATTTACCACAGCTTGATAAACTCAAGCTAGTGACTCTCGGCTTTAATCATACAAAAGCCAGAAAGTCAGCCGAAAAACCCAAAGTAATCCAGAGAGGATTGAACACAATGGCATTTGAACTCGCACCATTACCCTTTGCCGCTGACGCCCTAGAGCCAGCTCATATGTCGGCCAACACGTTTTCCTTCCACCACGACAAGCACCACGCTGCTTACGTCACCAATCTGAATAAACTGATTGAAGGGACTGAAATGGCGAGCAAATCCCTTGAAGAAATTGTCAAGGAATCTGCTAAAGACCCATCCAAAGCAGGCATTTTTAACAATGCAGGTCAAGTTTGGAACCACAATTTCTTTTGGAATTCCCTCAAACCGGGCGGCGGCGGCACTCCGACAGGAGCTTTAGCTGACAAAATCAATGCCGACTTCGGCAGCTTCGACAAATTCAAAGAAGAATTCAAGACTGCTGCGACAACTCAGTTCGGTAGTGGCTGGGCTTGGCTGGTTGTGGACAACGGCACTTTGAAAGTTACCAAAACTGCCAACGCTGACACCCCGGTTGCACACGGGCAAACTCCGTTATTGACTTTGGATGTGTGGGAACACGCTTATTATTTGGATTTCCAAAACCGCCGTCCCGACTACATTACTAATTTCTTGGATAATTTGGCTAACTGGGATTTCGCAGCAGCAAATTTGGCTGCGGCTTAGTAGCATCTGAGTTTGAGGACTAAAGTCCTCACTACAAACTTTATAGGTTTGTAGTGAGGACTTTAGTTGTGATGAATGAGAATTATTTAACAAAACTTGCTGTTAGTAGATAAAAACAGCTTTCAACATTTCTTCGCCTTGCTCTGGTTTCAGTTAAAATCCTAGTTTTTCACAGAGGCTCTGCATCTTGTAGTTGCTAGTGAGAATGTAGCCGACGATCGCATTTAATTTCTCTTCGCGACCAATTTGCAGCATCCGCCTTAATAATTAGACCTCTTGCAAAAATAATTAGGACGGGATCTCCGGCCCATCCCACAAGAGTGATTTTTTCTTGTGGGATGGGCCGGAGATCCCGTCCCATTAACTGATGAAAAGGATTTTTGCAAGAGGTCTATTCTGTTCCCAAACCGCGCTGCTGATAGCTATCGCTGACGATGAGCGCAAATTCGGCTTCGTTTGTGCCGTGGAGTTTGCTGAGACGTGCTACTCCCAAAATCCGGTGTTCTAAGGTTTCCGGGTCTTTGCGATCGCCAATAGCATCGCCCAAAATATCGATCGGGTGGTGATGGCTGTCAACCTCGGTTGCGGTAGCTGGGGCGATAAGTAGTTCAATAAAATTAATTACACAAAGCAACTAATATGATATACTAAAAATATAGAGTTGTATTCAAAGATGTTTTATATGTTTTTACTTCGAGATATCAATCCACTTTCGTTGAAATTGCTAAACCGAATTTATCGCGAAAGCAGACATCATCAAGTGCGCCAAAGAGCACAGTTTTTAATTTTGGTTTCACAAAATTTCAAAAATGAAAAACTGATGAAAATTTTTAAAATTAGTTATAAGACCATGTATAACTGGTTGAATCGATGGGAACATCAGGGAATGCTCGGATTATACAATAAACCAGGTAGAGGTAGAAAAAAAATATTTAATTCGGCAGAATCTGCTCAAATTAAAGACTGGGTAAAATTGCCACCAAAACAATTAAAGCAAGTAGTACAAAAAATCAAAAAAGAAGGGTCTATCAATATAAGTACGGAAACGATTAAGAGAATAATTAAAAAAAAACATGAGTTGGCATAGGATGCGTCGAGGTGTTGGGGGAAAGCCAGACCCCATAGAATACAAGGAAAAAAAACAAAAATTGTCAGAATTAAAACAACTAGAAGATGAGGGAAAAATTGATTTATACTATTTAGATGAATCCGGTTTTTCTGGCATCCCTTGTGTCCCTTATGGATTGCCAGAGATTGGTGAATATTTGTCAATTGATAGTCGTAGAACTAAGCGTTTAAATGTCTTGGGAATCATGAATCGGCAAAACATTCTTCATGCATGCTTACGTTTCAGAGCAGACCATTAATTCTGATGTCATCATAGCCTGTATAGATACTTTCTTTGCTGTAGTAGAGCGGCCAACATTTATTGTGGTAGATCAAGCTTCTATTCATACTAGCAATGCCATTTTAGATAAAATTGAAGAATGGAAAAAACGCGGTTTAACTATATTTGAATTGCCAACTTATTCACCTGAATTGAATTTAATTGAGATTTTGTGGCGGTTTATTAAATATGAATGGCTCGAAATAGATGCCTACTCTAGCTGGCAATCTCTTGTTTCATCTGTCGAAATAATTCTTAAAGAATTTGGAGATAATTATGTAATTAATTTTGATTAACTACTTAATTCGATTTCTGTCAACGTGACACCCCATCACCTGCTCAATATCAAAACTGTAGCAGAGCGGCGCGAAAATATGCTCTGGTTCCGGATTCCTCCCAAGATTTATGTTAAGTCTGGCTGCATTCCTGTAGCTTTGAGAGATATTGCCGGTAAGAAACGTGCTTTGATCGTGACGGATAAACCTTTGTTTGAATTGGGATTGATTAAGGAAGTTACAGATAGTTTGGAAGAAATCGGCATCGCTCACTATACATTTTACGATGTGGAACCCGATCCTTCGCTGGTTACTGTTCGCAAAGGTTTAGAAATCTGCAATAGTTTCCATCCAGATGTAATTATTGCCTTTGGTGGCGGCTCGCCGATGGATGCTGCTAAGGTAATGTGGCTGATGTACGAGCATCCAGAAATTGAGTTTGAAGGATTGGCGATGCGGTTTATGGATATTCGCAAGCGTGTATACGAACTGCCGCCTTTGGGTTCAAAGGCAATTATGGTGGCAATTCCGACTACTTCGGGAACGGGTTCGGAAGTTACACCTTTTGCGGTTGTTACGGATGAGAAATCGGGGATTAAGTATCCGCTGGCTGATTATGCTCTGACTCCGAGTGTGGCGATCGTCGATCCAGAAATTACGCTGAATATGCCGAAGAAACTGACTGCTTACGGCGGCATTGATGCGCTGACTCACGCTTTAGAAGCTTATGTTTCTGTGTTGGCTTTTGAGTATACAAATGGTTTGGCTTTAGAAGCGATTTGTTTGCTGTTTAAATATCTGCCTAGCGCTTACAAAAATGGTGCTAACGATCCGAAAGCACGGGAAAAAGTACATTATGCTGCTACGATCGCCGGAATGGCATTTGCCAACGCTTTTCTGGGGGTTTGTCACTCAATGGCTCACCAATTAGGTGCAACTTGCCATGTTCCTCACGGTTTAGCCAACGCGCTGATGATTTCCCATGTAATTCGCTACAATGCCACGGATGTTCCTTTCAAGCAAGCGATTTTTTCTCAGAATAAGTATCCTAACAGCAAGTGGCGTTATGCGCGAATTGCGGATTATCTGAATTTGGGCGGCGAGACGGAAGAGGAGAAAGTTGAGAAGTTGATCGCAGCGGTGGAAGATTTGAAGCGTCAGGTAGATATTCCTAGCACGATTCAGGAGGCGATCGCCAGTCAGGGAATCAGCGATGATTTCTTTTTTGCTCGTGTTGAGGAAATGGCCGATCGCGCTTTTGACGATCAATGCACCGGGGCTAACCCCCGCTATCCGCTGATTGAAGATTTAAAGCAACTTCTGCTGCAAGCCTACTCTGACACCAACACTTCTGGAGTCGATCGAGAGTTATAGTCATTTCAAATAAGTATGAGACACTCTTTCTGCACAATAAGCACGAATAACTTCATCAAGAGATGTGCCAGGAGACGCATACATTTTAGCTCTCTTTAATGCACTAAAATCATGCTCAATATCATTTAAGTCAGGAGAGTATTTTGGTAAAAATATTATCTGATGACCCGCCTCCTCAACCAATAGTCTAATGACTGTCTTACGATGAATGGGTGCATGATCCAGGTAGTGCTTTTATGTAAAGGATGGAGAAATTTGAGGCGGTTGAACTTTCAGCATTCCTAATCGGATTTGGTGATTGTAGTCATGAATGAAGTTCCAAATAGCACTATGAGTGATTCTCCAACTTTTTAGAAAACGATAACGTCTTCCTGACTAATCGCGAAATTCGTTGCCTGAGAGTATTGTTCAATCGTTCAATGTAACTGGTTAATCCACTTTCCTTGCCGACAGACTTATGCCTTTTACTTGGTAAAACTACGGCATAGGCATCAAGAGTGATCGGTATAAATCTTGGCACATTGGCGATCGACACAAGCGTAGTGAATCCCATAATGCTTGAGCCGACTTCGAGGAGCGGTCTCCAATATGACATCCGATCACTTCCCGAGTCTTGGTATCCATTGCTAACCAGACCCATTGTTTATTCCCTTTGTCATCTACTTTCATACCAGAGTTCATCCATTTGGACTGTGTGTTTTCCAACTTCTTTCGGGATGACCGTGGCTTTGAGTTCTATTGCACCGTACAAGTGGTTCACATAATGCAAGGAGCCAGCTCTCAGAAACGCCCATGACTCGGGCAATACCAGCGAGGGAAATCCGCTCCAGCAGAAGTAACTCAATTTTTGCCAAAGTGTCGGTGTCTTTGGCTGTCCACTGAGGATTTTCGACAAATTGCCGACCACAGTCGCGACATTTGTGGTTTTGTTTGCCCCGACGAGTCATCCCATTTTTCATTACATCGTCAGAACCACAAGTGGGACAAATCAGATAGGGTTTCATGATGAGACTCCTCAAAAGACTGGACATAGAGGTATTATCCTCCATCCTTTACATAAAAGCACTACCCATGATCCATAATTAATATAGATGGACTTGTTAAATCTGGTAACAAATACAAAGATAACCATCCTTCAAATCCTTCTGCATTCAAACTACCCATAAACAGCATTGGTGCAATTAAGTCCTTCTTTCCTTTTCTTCTTGCTGCTACTAAATTTTCTCTTTTCCCCCGTTTTCCTGGTCTTTCGCCATAGACTTTCTTTCCTCTTTTGGCCCAGGCACAAACAGAACCTTCAAATTCTTTAAATCCTGACTCATCAATGAATACAAGACTTTTGCTGCCATAAACTTTAATTAATTCTCTCAGATTTCTGTAATATTTCATTCTTTCTTCTCGATTTCTTTCTTTATAGCGAAGTTCTTTTTTTTTGGTAATTTTCAGTTTTTTTAAGGCATAGCAGATGGCACTCGGTCTGACGCCTGAAAGTTTTTGCTCTTTCTACTAATCTTGCTTCAGGATTTTTTTCAACATCTTTTTTGAGTGCTTCCCAATCTAGCTTTCGTTGACGGTGGTTGACCTGAGTTGGTCGAAGGTCTTCCCTACCAGTTGCATCTATAAATTGTTGCTCTTCCTACCTTAAATATGGCGGCAGCTTTCGTTGTACTCCCTCCATTTTCCACATGATCGACTACTTTTTGTCTTAGGTCTAGACTGTAAGCCATTTTTTTATAATTAACTCTTTTTATCGATTTTATCATGATCTTACCTCTGTCTCACATTTATTTGAAATGACTATAACTGTAGTTGGATAAGCTGTACTGCATCTAACGAGTAGCCAGAAACCGGGTTTTTCAACCAAAATCGTGGGTAGAAACCCTCAATTTCCTGAAAACCCGGTTTCTTTGTCCTCAAATCTCAAATCTAAAAATCGTCCTCAAAAATCGCCCAAGTCGATCTATTTGCAATAGGCGGTTTAAAAGTTCAGAAATTGTGATAGAGTTGAAAAAGTTACTTTTTTAAGAATTT
Source organism: Microcoleus sp. N9_A1 (assembly GCF_036701795.1). Classification (NCBI taxonomy): domain Bacteria; kingdom Bacillati; phylum Cyanobacteriota; class Cyanophyceae; order Oscillatoriales; family Microcoleaceae; genus Microcoleus; species Microcoleus sp. N9_A1. Next base: position 59,719 of record NZ_JAUBRI010000020.1, on the reverse strand, counting down.
TGTAGTTTTAGTGGCTGTTCGCGCGATGACCTCTTCACCAACCATAGCACCCGTTCGATCGAGTCAAGTTACCCGCAAGCCTTATCCTAACTATCGGGTAATAGTCCTCAACGACGATTTCAACACATTTCAGCACGTTGTGGAATGTTTGACAAAATACATTCCAGGGATGACGAGCGATCAAGCTTGGAAACTAGCCGACCAAATCCACAACGAAGGCCAGGCCACCGTCTGGGTTGGGCCGCAAGAGCAAGCAGAACTTTATCATATGCAATTAAGCCGTGCTGGACTGACAATGGCTCCGCTAGAATCTACTTAACATTTTTTAATTAACATTTACAATACTTACTTTCAAATTTGCCAAAATGGCAACATCACTTCATCCTCTTGATTTAGATTATGTGTCAATACACCTAATCTTTTACTCAAGTAGGAGAATTTTATGAATCATCCTTTTGATCTAGATATTGCTGATCTGGAAGCAATTGATTTGGATTTTGAAGAGACGTTAACTGATGAACAGGCCGCCCACATCGGAGGTGGACTAATGGCTACCACTCTAGCTATAGGTGAAGAAGGTGGTGGTGAGATACAGTGTATCTCAGCTCCCTGTCCGGGAAGTGAAGGAGGAGGAGGATTTCCTCCCAAGCCTATTCCCATTGACCCTCCGATGACCACTATGGCTGTAGGTGAAGAGGGTGGAGGATATTACACGAAAGCTTGGTTTGAAGGCGGTGGAGGCCCTATTTATTGGTAATCTCATTCGTGCCGACAATGGTAGAGATTTTGCCTAATTCCTGAACTATTCCGCTTGTTTCTGTAATAAGACTTTCAAAGATTCAGCCTCATTCGAGTGTTTTTTTTCAGTTTTTTTTCAATATATAAAAAGTTGCAACACTCTCAAAACAAGTGATGCGACTTTTCATATTTTTCATTGATTTTAGCACATTATTAATTTTACAATTTCCCATGAACATTTTAATTCTGGGTAATGATTCAGATGCTCATGCTGCTCATATAAAAGATGCTCTAACCCAAGCCGGTGCAGAAGTAGATTACTTAGATACCTATCTGTTTCCAAGACAGTTACGTCTGTCTTGGCAACCTGATACCCTGGTAGGGTGCTTGACGCTACCCGGAGGTCGCCAGTTGAATTTTCAAGACATTCACAGTGTATTTTGGCGCAATTTTTCCGGTGTTGGCGTTCCAGCTTTAAAAGATGCAAATCAACAGCAAGTTGCATTGAACGATTCCATGAGTACAGTGCGATCGCTAATGCAAGCTTGTCCGGCTCGCTGGATTAATTCCTGGCAGGCATACCAATTTCATAAAGAAAAACCCCTACAACTGAGTCTGGCAAAGCAAATAGGAGTTACAATTCCTGCAACTTTAATCAGTAACAATCCAGAGCAAGTTAGGGAATTTTTCCAATCTCAGAAAAAAGTAATTTTTAAGCCCGTTTATGGTGGCGCTCATACCAAGTTGGTGACAGAGGCACATTTAGAACCTAATCGGCTGGACTTGGCTTTGAGTATTTCTCCAATCACAATACAAGAGTATATTCCTGGGACAAACATTCGCAGTTATGTGATTGGTGAATCAGTTTATTCTGCGGAAATTCGCAGTCAAGCTTTGGACTTTCGGGAAGATTTAGAGTCCGAGCTAATTCCGATAGATTTGCCCGAATCAGTTCACCAACAATGTTTAGCAATATTAAAGGCATTTATGCTCGACTGGACTGCTATTGATTGGCGTCTCAAGCCAACCGGTGAGTATGTATTTTTAGAAGCAAATCCTAGTCCGATGTTCAGACATTTTGAGCGTCAGACTGGTTTTCCGATTACACAAAAATTAGTCAATCTTTTAATGTATTAACTAGGATTTAAGAGGCGATCGTAATTTTGCCAATCATCCCCCCCCTCCGTATGTCCCGCTACGGTACAGCGAAGGTTGTAGCTTCCCGATTTCACCGGCACGAACACCCAGTCGGCTACAGCGCCCGGTTTAAGTTCCAATTCGTGAATACTTCCTTTAATTTCCACCTTACCGGCTTCAACTTTTTGAGTCCAACTCGCATCTGCAAAATTTTTGGCAGTGAAATAATGTTTCTCCTGACTGGGATTTTTCAGCACTAATTTATAGCGTTTTCCAGATTCAAATTCTAGCAGATTGGGGAAAATTTTAAGTGCTCCAGCTTCGTTACCCAAGCTAACATTAATTTCGGTGACAGGTTGGCGAGACAAATCGCCAGCATTGGCAATTGTCGCAGGTATTAAGATTGTGCCCAAACATAAAATTAGTCCCAAAATTAGCTTTAAGGTTTGTGGGAACCGCTGGCTGTGGTTAAATTGCACTAATAGCGAACAAAATGATTTGAACATGAGATTAATTACTGTTGAATGTTGAAGGTTGATTATTGTCAATTCCGGTTGTATCGGAATGATTTAACCACAGAGGGCGCAGAGAACGCAGAGGAGGAGAAGAGGGAGATGAGTGATTCTGATACAACCGGAATTGAGATAATTGTAGAATCCAAAATCTAAAATTGCTTGGTTTGCCAAACTTCATCCCAAGGCCCGCCCCCAACTTCCAAACCCGATAAAGAACTTTGAGCCTCTAAGATAATTCTAGAACGCTGCTTGCCATTTTTTTCCACATTTCCCCCCAACAACTCTCGCAGTTGCAAGCGCAATTCGCCGTGCGTCGTATCCCGGCAGCAAAAAGCCATGCCTTTTTCTGTAGGAGTTCGCACATAAGTACCAGGACTGTTTGTAGTGCCAATTAACTCAACTTCAAATTGGCTGTTTCTTGCCTGCATTTTCCAGCTTCCCCAAGGTTGAATAGTCCAACTAACTTGCGAATTCCAAGGCACAAATTCGTAAAATTTGCCTCGGTAATGCAGACAAATCATTGCCACCGATTCCATCCACCACAGCACGCCCCGCTTGCCACCGCCAGCAGTTAAAGCTAAATCGCTTTCGCCTTGAAAACAATTGCAATTAATCCAAAACCACTTTTGCGGAAAAGCACCGCCCCAGTTTTTTTCGCTGTAAGCGGGAGCATCTTTAAATTCGTAGAGTTGGCCGTTCCAATCAATCCAGCCCGTGGCTAAACCGTGAGCCATTAAAATTTGCCATCCTGGCTCAAATACGGGGAGAAAAGATAGCATTCCCGCCGTAGATTTCTGGATTTCCTCAGAGTTTCCCCAGCCATAAACTGGTTTAATTTCGTACTGCCAAAAACAGTGACTGCCGCTTCCTGGATCGTGCAGATAACCTTGATTTAAAGTAGCAGTAGCTTGATAGCCTTCTTCGACGCGGCTGTCGAATACTTGCGGCTCTAAATATTGGGGTTTAATTTGTAAATCTGTTTTGCCCCAATGTCCGAAACCTAAGCTTTCTCGATCCGCCCAAAACTTATTTACATTGGGAAAAGTGCGACACAAATAGCTATCTTTCGGGCCGAGAATCTGAGCTGCACCGCCACTGTAAGGTTGACCGCCTCTGGGATCTTCGATGGAATACATGAATGCAAAGGATTGTCCGTGAATCGGTAATGTTATTCTGTAGTACCAGCCTTCAAAAAAGCGGCGGGAACTGCCGTCCCAGTGGTAGCCACTGTGGGGAGTTTCAATAGTTTTGAGTTTTGAGAGTGAATTTGACATAGAATTACCAATAGCAGAAAGAAGAGTCATTAGTCATTAGTCAGTAGTCATTAGTCATTAGTCATTAGTTAACGGTTAACAGTTAACAGTCAACGGTTAACAATGTCCAATACCCAATGCCCAATTCCTAATGGCTAATGACTAATGACTAATATGATAGGTTATTAATTATGTCTTTAGCACTTTGGCGATCGCCCTTAGCTCGCGCGCTCCACCGCAATCGCAGTCTTGCTTTTTCCCGCTACTTGCAACTAGCAACGGTTCGGGCTACCGGGCGACCGGCTAACCGCACTGTGGTGTTTCGAGGCTTTTTAGCAGATACTAATCACTTAAAGTTTATTACAGATATTCGCAGTCAAAAGGCAGAGGAAATTAACCTCTATCCTTGGGGGGAAATTTGCTGGTATTTCCCGAAAACTCGTGAACAATTTCGGATTGCTGGAAAGCTCGTTTTGGTAGGGGCCGATTATCCAGAGGCAGAGTTGTTCTCATCGCGGTGCACAACTTGGCAGGAGCTTTCTGAGGCGGCTAGAGCGCAGTTTGCTTGGCCGCAGCCGGGGGATGACAAAGCCGAGGCTAGCGCTTTTGATTCTGCTTCCCCAAATGCGATCGAGCCGCTGCCTAATTTTTGCTTGCTGTTGTTGGAACCGGAAACGGTGGATTTGTTGGAGTTGCGGGGGGAACCGCAAAACCGATCGCTTTATCGGCGCGACGGGGAGGGAATTTGGTCTGTGCGATCGGTTAATCCGTGAAGTCAGTTGACTGTTAACTGTTGACTGTTGACTGTTGTGAGTAGGAAAGTTTTAAGTTGAAAAATTCCCAATGAAAAACTCAACACTCAAAACTATTTTTAGATGCCGCTGCCGTCTAAAAATTCTTGAATTGCTTTATCTTTTAACTTGCAGCTAGGGGTTGTAACTAGCTGTGTTTTTTCGGCTAGGGCTACATTGCTGGCTTGGTTTAAAGCTTCTGATACTGAGTGGAAATTGTGGGAATTGGGATCAGAAGTTAAGGAGACAGATTCTTGAGGAAGCAAACTTTTTACTTGCTGTTCGAGGGATTCGATACGATCGAGCAAAGAGCGAATTACCACAGCTTCCGAATCCGGCAAACTGCCGTGTTCTAAAGGATTGACGCGCACTCCCGATCGATAGACGATGCGGCCGGGAATCCCTACAACCGTACAGTCAGATGGTACGTCGCGGAGCACGACCGAACCGGCGCCGATGCGAACGTTGTTGCCAATTTGCAGATTGCCGAGTACCTTGGCGCCAGCACCTACAACTACGTTTTCGCCGACGGTAGGGTGACGCTTGCCACTTTGTTTGCCAGTACCGCCCAGGGTGACACCTTGGTAAATTAGGGCAAAATCGCCGATAATCGCTGTTTCGCCGATCACAACCCCCATACCGTGGTCGATGAATACGCTTTTGCCGATGGTTGCCCCTGGGTGGATTTCAATTCCGGTCAAAAAACGAGCAATGTGGGAAATCAAGCGGGGGATGAAGGGAAGTCCCAACACATAAAGCCAGTGTGCGAGGCGGTGCAACACTAGGGCCTGAAGACCGGGGTAGCAAAACAATACTTCCAGCCAGTTGCGAGCGGCAGGGTCGCGATCGAAAATTATACTGAAGTCAGCTCTAAGAGTCTTTAGCACTTTCGGAGTTACCTATTTTGGTTAAACACGCCACTTTCGATTTTACATTTTACTGGATGGAGGAAGTGGGCGGTCGATCGGGAGATTGGGAGAGGGGGAGAGTGGGGGAGTGGGAGAGTGGGAGATTGGGGGAGAATTTGATGATATTTTATTGTCTCCATCCAACAGCGCCGCTGCGTTTTATTCCTGTACTGAGATTGTATAGTTAGACTTGACTCCGGGTTCGACAGTACCTACCCAAATCCTGTAAGAGCCTGCTTGCCAGTCTGAATCAAGTATGCCAGCATCTTTATTCTGACCTATATCGTCTCCGCAGCGCACCGCATTACCGGGGCCTTGTACGAGTAAGGTTGTGTCCTTGCCTCCGCTGTTGATTTGGAGTGTGAGTTTTGAAAAGTTTTGTTGCAAGACTATGATGTGGTCGGGAGTTGGGGTGGCAAAACCCAAACATTTGTTTTTGTGGCGATCGGCGTTGGCTATGACAGATAGAGAGTACGATCCGCCTGTGGAACCTCTCAAAACTGCTGTTGGGGCTGCAAAACCTCGCGATAAAGTTAAAGTGCCGAAATTGGCTGTTTCTGCTAAAACTGGTAGGGCGGCGATCGCGGCGATCGCAGCCAAGAGCGCACCGTTTTTGAAATTGGGTCGCTGATTAAACAACATGGCAATACTCCTCGGTCACAACTTAAAATCACAACTCAGAATTTACCCATCGCAGCCCCTATCATCCTAACTCTGGAGGAAGAATAATTTTTTTTAAATTAGTTCAAAACTTCCTGGCTTCTCTTCCTTATGTCTATCAGGACAATCCCTGTACGATCGCGCTCGCTTGTGCCACTCGGATTTCTGCCACAGGCGATCGACTCATATCCGAAATTGTACGGTGTCAAGATGATAAATTTGATACTCCTAGCCTTGCTGTTGGCGCTCGGTTCCCTATTGACACAGGCTTTGGTATTGTTACCTATAGGTCTATCGGGCTGGCTCCACCTCCCTAATTGGCTGAGCCTGACCTTGATTTTTCTGGCTATTTCTTGGTGCTTGGGGGATTAGTGAGCAGTCATGAGTTATTAATGATTAGTCAAAAGTTAACGATCAATCCTTCTGCTTCCCCCAAGAGTCAAGGCCCGATCGCCCCCGGTTGGATGATGTATACTTCACAATTGACAATTCAAGAATCTAAAATCTAGGATTTGACATCTACCTATAGAATGATGCAACGACAAGTTTATTCGATCTCAGCATTTCACTCTCCTGACAAAACCCTGGCGGAAACTCCTAAGAAACAGGAGCGTCCGATACACCGGGCGATCGTGTTAATGCTGGTGGCAACAGGTTTGCTGGGCCTGCACGCTAGTCGGCTGGTGGAATTACAACTGATACAAGGAAAGCAAAACCGGGAACGAGCCGAAAACAATCGCGTTCGCCTAGTACCCATGCCGGCAAATCGCGGACATATTATCGATCGCAAAGGCAACTTGCTAGCGGCAAACAATTTAGCTCGATCAGTATATTTGTGGCCGAAAGAACAAACGCCGGAAGAGTGGAAAGCGACAGCAGAAAAGTTGAGCCCGCTGGTTAAAATCCCGGCACAAGAAATTTTAAAAAAATTAAAAGAGGTCGATCCTCTATCCTATAGACCGGTGCGGCTCAAGCAAGCAATGCCGCCAGAGGTGTTTGTGCCACTAGCAGAACAGGTGGGACAAATGCGGGGAGTGGAAGTGCGGCCCGAAGCGAACCGCTATTATCCTGAAAGCAGTTTGGCGGCTCATGTTCTCGGATATATTGGCGAAGCTACTGCTGCAGACTTGGAAGATCATCCCGAATATCCTATGGGGATGATTGTGGGTCAGATGGGCATAGAAGCGAGTTCTAACCAGAAGATTGCGGGAGTTTGGGGCGATCGGCTGATCGAGGTAAATGCCCAAAATCAAGAATTGCGACTGATGGGAGATACACCGCCCAAACCCGGTGAGGCGGTGCAGCTAACCATAGACTTGTCCATGCAAAAAGCAGCCGAAAAAGCCCTGGGGCAGCGCCGGGGAGCAGTAGTGGCGCTGGATGTCAAAACCGGGGCGGTATTAGTTATGGCCAGTCACCCGACTTTTGATCCCAATCTGTTTACGCGAAAAATCACTAAGGATGAGTGGGAAACTCTTCAAGATCCGCAAAATCCATTTTTGAATCGGGCTATGCAAGGCTATCCCCCCGGCAGCACGTTTAAAATTGTGACTTCCGTCGCGGGCCTGGAGTCGGGCAAATTTTCGCCGGACTCAATTCTCGGTACTTCGTCTTACATTACTGTGGGGGGAATTGATTTTAACGAACACAGCGGCGGTTACGGCGACATCGGCTTTCGGGATGCTTTGGCTTTCAGCAGCAATACGTTTTTTTATCAAGTGGGGATTAGTACGGGGCCAGAGCCAATTTCTAAATGGGGACACCGCTTGGGAATTGGCAAGGATACGGATTTGAATCTTTTGGGGCTAAGCGGCGGCAGTCACGGTCAAATCCCGACGCCGGAGGAGAAGGAGAAAATTTATAAAGAACCTTGGTATGCGGGCGATACGGTAACAATGTCGATCGGTCAGGGGTTGGTGTTGGTGACTCCTTTGGAGGCGGCGGTGATGGTGAGTTCGATCGCTAATGGGGGTTATCGGGTGAAGCCTCATCTTTTGACTTCTATGACTGGCACAGCGGAGACTCAACGGGTACATACGGGGATGAAACCTTCAACAGTTCAGGTGGTTAAGGAAGGATTGATCGCGGTGGTTGCCGAGGGTACGGGACAGGGACTCAATGACGGTTCGATTCCGCTGACGGCGGGCAAAACAGGGACTTCGGAGGTCATCGGACAGGAAGATCACTCGCTGTATGTGGCATTCGGGCCTGCTGAAAAGCCAGAAATTGCGATCGCCGTGGTTGTGGAAAATGGCGGTTATGGTTCTGTTGCCGCAGCCCCGATCGCGAAAGAGGTGTTTCAAGCTTATTTTGGGAAACCCAAAAAGGTGAATGAGTCAGTAGTGATTAGTCCTTAGTTATTGGGAATGGGGAATTGGGAATGGGGAATTGGGAATTGGGCGTAGTTTCTTCTTCTTCCTTCCTTCCTTCCTTCCTTCCTTCCTTCCTTCCTTCCTTCCTTCCTTCCTTCCTTCCTTCCTTCCTTCCTTCCTGACATCCGTTACATCCGTTACAGAATCCGTTGCCGAACTTCCTTCTTCCTGACATCCGTTACATCCGTTACAGAATCCGTTGCCGAACTTCCT
>NZ_JAUBRI010000020.1:30826-51032 GCF_036701795.1 Microcoleus sp. N9_A1 | reverse complement strand
TCTGACTTCTGACTTCTGACTTCTGACTTCTGACTTCTGACTTCTGACTTCTGACTTCTGACTTCTGACTTCTGACTTCTGACTAATTGAGCCGCATAAATATTGTAGCTTTGCGAATTCCTGCGACTTCTCCCGTACTCGTGACAGTGAGCGATCGCAAGTGCTCGAACAATGGTCTTGCCGAAAGTTCAATTAACCTCAACAGCGGGATTTGTTTTTCCCAAATTGGCCTGCTGGAGGGCCAGTCTAAATAAAAATAGCCGTCGTTTGATGGCGGTAGCGGTTCAATGCTGGTTTGAAAATCTTGATTGGCAAATAAAGAGCCTGTTGCGGCGGCTTCTAGTGCTGCGTCCATTGCTTCTACTGAGGTGGTGAAAATTTCGTATTTGCCGACGGTGGCTCGAACTCCTTTTGCCTCGGTTTCGATCGCACTTTTTCTATTATTTTCTTTATCATAATTTGGACTCGTTGTCAACTGCGTCCAAGCGGTAATTTTCTGGTTTCTGAGAGTAAAGCTGCCGATGCTGTATTCTTTGCTGCGGGCAATTTCATCGAGTTTGTCGATCGCCTTTTGGGAATCAGCAGAGTTTTCGGCGACAAAAATCCAGTCAGCACTATTTGACGAATTCGGAAGCACTGCTAAAGCGTATTCTCCTTGTACCCAGTTAAATATATCCTGCTGCAGGTTGACGCCCCAAACTTGCTGAATATCTGCGATCGTGCGATCGACTAATTTTGAGACTTCTGCATTAGTGGACACCGCCGATGACAAATCAGTCCAAAAATTCCTTAAATCGGTGCTGGCGACCGCGAAAGGACTGGCTGAGGGAATGTACTGCAAGGCTTTCACCGGTTCGGAAAGTGTTGGAGAAGCTGTGTTTTCTCGCGATGTCACTAAAGCAGTTTGAGCCAGCAATCCCCGTCGGTTGACTCCGACAGCAACTGCGAGGGAATTAAGAGAAACTTGGGGATTTTGCTCGGTTGCTGATTGCGGGAGATTGACAAATGCTAAAGCGATTCTGCCTTGAGTTAGCTGCTGCAAAGCTTTTTGATATTCCGGGGTATTATTGAGATTTAGGTTAGCTGATTCAACGTTATTAATTGCATCTCGAATCACAATGGGGCTATTGGAAAATAAAACAAAATTTTGGTTATCCCCAGAATTAAAATTACCGCCGATGGCTGCTGTTGCGAAGCTGGATGGCAACTTTGAAGTCGGCAGAGAAAACGGGTTAAAAGGCGAAAATGAAGCAGATTTTTTCGGGACTCTTGGTGCTTGTTTATAATTAATTCTCACGCCTTTATATATTTCCGACTGCACTGTTTTATCGCCACGAGATTGTTGGCGCCAGTAGGAGTCGAGAAATTTTTGGCTGCGATCGACCTTTTGGGAGGAAACGGCCAGCAAAAACCCGGCTTGTTGGCCGTTGCTGCTGTCGCGATCGAAATCAGGGGTTGTGACGGCGAGGGTAATTTCGTCACCTATCCAAGGTTGGATATCTCTACTGTAATCCAGGCCTGTATTGGCGAGAAGACTTTTTTTGATTTGCTCAAATTCTGCGTGCGATCGACTTCTTTCTTCGGGAGTGGCAAAAACTTGTCGCAATGCTTCGAGGCGATCGGGATTTACCAGCATTGAAGCTAACAAAGGTGCTTGTTTCGAGACAAACACAGCCGCAGCCGGAGTAGTTGTCGGCCCGCCAGCGAGCAAATTCAGGGGAGTTTGAGTTGTCACCCAGTAAAAACCACCGGCACTCAAGCCTAAGAGTGCCAAGACGCCAGCAATGAGGAAAGAAAAGAACGATCGCAGCTTCATCGGCAAATGACAAATTACCACAGTCTCTGATTATACACCCAGAACCCCGACTTGTTTCAAAAGCAGAGGTGATCGCCACATTGTTAGTTTTTAAGTCGCTCGATCTGGCAATCTAGCTATCAGATTTTCCAGGGATAATTGAGGCAATTCTGACAACAGTAATGATAAGTTTTCTGGGGATAAACCGAGCAAATTGGGGATGAGAGTAACCGGGCTTTCTTCCAATTGTCCTAATTCGCTGAAGCGGTTGTTCAAAACACTTTCTGCTAGCAAATTTTGGACTTGTTGGCGATCGGTTTGGGCGATCGGCAGCATAGATAATTGGACTAACAACATAGTAAACTCGGCAGTAGGTAGAGCTGATACCGGGCGCAAAAAGGTGACAGTTAGCGGGTCTAACTCCCCAAATCTGACCTGCAAGAAACTCTCTAAAATTAACCGCTGTCCTTGTTCTCTTCCTTGCTCAAGACCTTGTTCTCTTCCTTGCTCAAGACCTTTTACAATACCTTGTACAAGACCTTGTTCTCGTGCTTCTTGTAACTTTTGTTGAAAAAGGGGTACGATCGCCATAACTAACTCCTGATCTTCATCATCCATTGTGGGATTAGTTGGTGTATTCGCTTGCAAATTTTCCTGCAAGATGTAAAGTAATTGTAGCGCATTAGCTCGAATTGAAGCATCAATGGGAAATGCAGTTAATTCTGCGATCGCCCCTTGCTGCACCCGGCCCCTACCCAACATCCGCAACCACATAGTCTCTGGAGTCCTCGCTAGCTGGTGAATAGCGATTAAGCCAACTCTCCAAACCTCCGATAAAAAATAAACTCCTCTCCCCCAGCCCTCCGACTCTTCAGGAGTCCGAAAACCAAAACTGCTTAATAAAGCCTCCGAAGCAGTAGGAGTGAGAATCCACAACATCGGTAATTGTCTTTCCTCAAAACGTTGATCTTGTCGATTAGCGCGCCGCCCCAGTTCTGCCCTACTATTTAATAACTTAACGACACAGCTAAAAATTCCCTCAGCAGTCACAGGATTGCGAAACGGTTCAATTATCGCCGCAGTTGCAGCCATTTTACCTAACAAACCCAAACTTTGGACATATTCGCCATCAAAAGAATTTGGTTGAAACCACACATCAATTTCTCTAACTTCAGCAGTGACATTTTTGCTCGTTTCTACTTCTCCAAGAGGCGACAATAACTCTTGCAGGTATTCTTTTGCAAACTGATCGTGGGGAAACTTAGTCATCCGATTTTAGATTTTAGATTGTAGATTTTAGAAGCAGGTTGTCTACCACCGCACTCCTCGCGCATCAGAAAAATCGGCATCTAGAACCGCCCCCGCATCAAATACAGCATCAGTTAAATCAGCTTTTCTAAACGACGTTATCGACAATTTTTCTATTTGTTCAACAGCGATAAAAAAGCCGATCGCAGTTAACCCAAGAATTACCCCAGAAACCAAAAATAAGATAATTCCCCTGATAGTATCTCCGCCCCAAAATGTCACAATACCGCTAGCCCCGATCGCAGCAGCAGCCCCAGCCACAGACCCCGCCACAATTCCAGCCTCGCCCCGAGTCACAGCAATCGCCGTCGCAGCCGTTCCAGCCACCGCCACAGCCCCCGCATCTGCCCCGGCAATCAGTCCAGTCAAAGCCCCAGCCGTCGTCACTGTCACCGCTGTCACCCCAGCCCTAGCAATCAAATTTCTCACCCGTCTGCGGCTTTGTCCGGTTCTGACACCCTGAAAATTTGCCCCCTTCAAAATCGCCCCGGTGAAATTGCAGCCTCGAATGTCGCAACCGCTGAAATTCGCCCCTGACAAGTCAAGCCCTTTAAAAGAACGGTTCCGCAAGTTTTGGTTAGCAAAATTGAGATTTCCAGGTTGAGTCATTCGATTTTAGATTTTAGATTTTAGATTTTAGATTAACTAAGCAAAGGCCTAGGATTGTAGATTTTAGATTATAGATTTTAGATTAAGCAAGCACAGGGCATTTAGAATAAAGCCTGTGGTTTATAACGAGTTTCCATGTCTCCCATCTCCGAATCCCCATTTTCCCCCGAACAAATTGCCGCTGAAAGACTCAAACCAGAAGAATATGAAGAAATCGTTCAGCGTCTAGGTCGCCATCCCAATAAAGCTGAATTGGGAATGTTCGGCGTCATGTGGAGCGAACACTGCTGTTACAAAAATTCGCGGCCACTATTAAAACAGTTTCCCACAGAGGGCGATCGAATTCTCGTCGGGCCAGGAGAAAATGCCGGCGTCGTAGACTTGGGAGACGGCTTGCAACTCGCCTTCAAAATTGAATCCCACAACCACCCGTCAGCAGTCGAACCCTTCCAAGGTGCGGCAACCGGTGTCGGCGGGATTCTCCGCGATATCTTCACAATGGGTGCACGCCCGATCGCACTTTTAAATTCCCTGCGTTTCGGCAACTTAGACGATGCTAAAACTCAGAGATTATTCAAAGGAGTAGTATCGGGAATTTCCCATTATGGCAACTGCATCGGCGTGCCCACAGTTGGCGGCGAAGTTTACTTCGATCCTGCTTATTCCGGCAACCCATTAGTTAACGTTATGGCCTTGGGTTTAATGGAAACTCAAGAAATCGTAAAATCGGGGGCATCCGGCATCGGAAATCCCGTGCTTTATGTCGGTTCAACTACCGGGCGAGATGGCATGGGAGGAGCAAGTTTTGCCAGTGCCGAATTGACAGACAAATCAATGGACGATCGCCCCGCCGTCCAAGTAGGAGATCCATTTTTAGAAAAATCCTTAATTGAAGCTTGTTTAGAAGCATTCAAAACCGGTGCAGTCGTCGCCGCCCAAGATATGGGCGCAGCGGGAATCACCTGTTCGACATCAGAAATGGCAGCCAAAGGCGGCGTCGGCATTGAATTCGATTTAGACAAAGTTCCCGTTCGAGAAAGCGGCATGATTCCCTACGAATACCTGCTTTCAGAATCCCAAGAACGGATGTTGTTTGTTGCCCAAAAAGGACGCGAACAGGAATTAATCGATATTTTCCACCGCTGGGGATTGCACGCGGTAGTAGCGGGGACTGTCATCGAAGAGCCGATCGTCCGAATTCTATTTAAAGGCGAAATCGCTGCCGAAATTACCGCGACTGCTTTGGCAGATAACACGCCAATTTATCACCGAGAACTGTTGACAGAGCCGCCAGAATATGCTAAAAGAGCATGGGAATGGACGGCGGATTCCCTGCCACAATCCACAGTTACAGGTATCGAAATTAACGGTAATTTCCAAACTTGGAATCAAATTTTGCTGACGCTTTTAGATACTCCCACCATCGCTTCTAAACGCTGGGTTTATCGCCAATACGACCATCAAGTGCAAAACAATACTGTTGTTTTACCGGGAGGTGCTGATGCTGCGGTTGTCAGATTGCGTCCGCTAGAACCTTGCCAATCTTCCCTTGCTGAAGGGGTAGAAGTACACCCCCTTGCTAAGGGGGATCTACTGAGAGGAAATGCCGTTTCTCTAGCTTCCGAAAGCAAACAGGAAGAAGAGGTAATTCCTCTATTTACAAAGGCACAAGGTAGGGAAACTCCAAAACTTTCTCCCCCCCTTAGCAAGAAGGAAGCGCCCCTGGGGATGATTCCTGGAGTTGCTGCAACGGTTGATTGCAATTCTCGTTATGTTTATCTCGATCCTTATGAAGGTGCAAAAGCAGTCGTAGCGGAAGCAGCGAGAAATTTAAGTTGTGTGGGGGCTGAACCTCTGGCAGTTACGGATAATTTGAATTTTGGCAGTCCCGAAAAGCCGATCGGATATTGGCAGTTAGCGTCAGCTTGTCGCGGGATTGCTGAGGCTTGTCGGGAGTTGGGAACACCTGTTACTGGCGGCAATGTTTCTCTTTACAATGAAACGGTTGATGCTGAGGGAAATCCTCAACCAATTTATCCGACTCCGGTAATCGGAATGGTGGGGTTAATTCCCGATTTGAAGAAGATTTGCGGCCAAGCTTGGCTAAAGAAAGGTGATTTAATTTATGTGCTGGGAATTGGGGAATCATCCCAAAAGTCAGAACTTTCCTCTGAAAGCTCAAAAATCGAAACTTCTCCTACTTTGGGAGGTTCGGAATATTTAGCGGCAATTCACGGGATTGTCGCGGGGAAACCACCAAGGATAGATTTTGAGTTAGAAAGAAAAGTGCAATCGGTTTGTCGCGATGGAATTCGGGAAGGTTGGGTAGGTTCTGCCCATGATTGTGCGGAAGGTGGAATTGCGATCGCCCTCGCGGAATCTTGTATTTCTGCTAAAATGGGTGCGGAAATTCATCTCAGTTTCAACTCGGCAAATGTCAGCCGCTGGGATGAAATTTTGTTTGGTGAAATGGGCAACTGCATTGTAGTTTCAGTCGCACCGAAAAATCAAGGGATTTGGGAGTCTTACCTGCAAGAACATTTGACCAAAATGTGGCAGAAAATTGGTTTAGTTTGCTGTGCGGAATCACCTTTGCGGGTTGTGAGTGCTGACAATCAAGCGTTAATTGAGGTTTCGATGGGTGATATGGGCGATCGATTCTATAATGCGATCGAGCGTCGGATTGCATCTGTTTGATTGGGATTAAAAAACCCGGCGGTTGAAACCGCGTCTACACAGACGAAACCCGACGGGAGCGGGTTAAGATTGGGATTAATAAACCCGGCGTTTAGAAACCGCGTCTACACAGACGAAACCCGACGGGAGCGGGTTGAATTTCTTCAGTCCGCGTAGGCGGACTTTGTTTATGTAGCCGCGGTTTCAACCGCCGGATCTAATCGCCTCCGCCCGGTTCAATTACCCAATTAATCTATACAATATCAACAATATCATTCATAAAATAAATGATTTGCTGTATTAATCCCAACTGTCAAAAACCTGAAAACCCCGATGGGCATACATATTGCATCGATTGTGGCGTCAAACTCTTACCAATTCTGCGAAACCGTTTCCGCATGATCAAATTTCTTGGTCAAGGTGGCTTCGGCAGAACCTATTTAGCAGAAGATATTGATAAACTAAATCAACGCTGTGTCGTTAAACAATTAGCGCCAACAAATGTTCAAGGAACTTGGGCAATTAACAAAGCGGTAGAATTATTTCAGCAAGAAGCCAGACAACTGCAACAGCTAGGACAACATCCCCAAATTCCATCACTAGATGCCTGTTTTGAAGAAGAAAACTATTTGTATCTCGTACAACAGTTTGTTGATGGGGATAATTTGTTGACGCTTTTCCAAAATCAGGGAATTTGGCAAGAAAGCCAAGTTAAGCAACTATTACTCGAACTTCTACCTGTTCTCATGTTTATTCACGCACAAAAAATTATTCACCGAGATATCAAGCCTGAGAATATTATGCGCCGTCGCAGCGACGGTTTGTTAATGCTGATTGATTTCGGAGTTTCCAAACAGTTGTCGGGAACAGTGATGTCGAGACTGGGAACGCAAATTGGTTCGCATGGTTATGCACCTATTGAACAAATGAAAGGGGGTGAAGCTTATGCAGCCAGCGATTTGTTTAGCTTGGGGGCAACGGCTTTTCATCTACTGACAGGAGTACCTCCTGATGGTTTGTGGACGGAACACGGTTATAGCTGGACTGGAAATTGGCAGCAACATTTGAAAAAGCCCATTGACAAGGGACTGGAATTAATTTTATCTAAGTTGTTGGCAAAAGATATCCAGCAGCGCTACCAATCAGCAGAGGAAGTTCTCAAAGATTTTCAACGTCAGTCAACGCCAAATTTTATACAGACTTTAAAAAGGTTTGACTTTGACACGGTGACAGTTGATGTGCGGGGTAATATAACTAGCCGTCAACGCCGTCAAGCACAATTTTTTAGCGAAAATTTAGGCGACGGTGCAATCTTACACATGGTAGCAATTCCTGGCGGCCGTTTCGTGATGGGTTCCGCCAGTACAGAAGCAGGGCGAAGTAACAATGAAGGGCCGCAGGGTACTGTTAAGATCTCTCCTTTTTTTATGGGTAATTATCCCATTACTCAAGAACAGTGGGAAGTAGTGATGGGGAATAACCCTTCTGATATCAAAGGTTTGAAACGTCCTGTAGAACAAGTAAGCTGGAATAATGCTCTGGAATTCTGCCAGAAAATTTCTCAAAAAACCGGCAAGATTTATCGCTTACCTTCGGAAGCCGAATGGGAATATGCTTGTCGCGCCGGAACTACAACGCCTTTCTATTTTGGCGAGACAATTACCCCGGATTTAGTTAATTATGATGGCAATCATCCCTACGGTTCTGCGCCGAAGGGACTTTACCGCAAACAAACAACGGATGTGGGGAGTTTTGGGCCGAATCCGTTTGGTTTGTATGATATGCACGGGAATGTTTGGGAATGGTGCAGCGATAAATGGCACGATAATTATAGTGGCGCACCGACTGACGGAAGTTCTTGGGAAACTGGAACAGATAATAACCGAGTGCTGCGTGGTGGTTCCTGGAACTGCTATACGGTCTATTGCCGTAGTGCCTATCGTGGCAGGCAGTGGGCTGTCCATCGCAGCAGGCACCTCGGTTTTCGCGTGGCGGTAGCTTCGGTTTATTCCTTGTCCTAGTTTCCGCGTAGTAGTGGTAGGGTGCGTCGCATTGAACAATCTACAAATCAAATCGACAATTTCACAACAACGCACCACAAATTAGTAAGGTGCGTCGCCCGAAACAATGTGCAAGTTCGATCGAGAATCTCGCAGCGACGCACCCTACAAATTAAACTGAAAAACTTATCTGCTTTGTGCTATTGCCATAACTTGCCGCGCCCAAAATGACATTACATGGCCGCACAGATTCCCATGATGATATAGTAGGTCAATCTCACAGAAAAGTCAAGCTCGATCGCCCTTAAATTCTAATATTTCAAAAAGCCAGTGAAGCAATTTTATAATTTATTTGCCATTGCACGAGCGCCTATTTCTTAGTCCCCCTATGCTGGGACTAGAGTTTGACTCTTAAGCGATTTCAAGAGACTGTTGGCAAATTTAAAAAGGGTTTCACCCCTCACCCCTAAAAATAGTGGCTCTGGACTAAATATTTAATTAACCATATAGCTATTAACTACCAATAGCGAACCCAAATGCTGCATTCCAGATGTGAGGGGTAACACCCTTGGCGACTTCGCCAACAGTATTTTTCAATCGCCGAATCCCTCGCCCGCCGTTAATCAAGGTTAATATAGGATTTGAGGGCGATCGATACTACAATGCCATTAAACGCCGCATCGCTTCTGTCTGAAATGCTACACGAGTTGGAAATAATGACAGATCCGTGGCAAGATTAAGGGAATGTTAAGTTATGCGACGCTTTCGCAAACAAGATTTCCCGCTGAAACTGTCCCCCGAACCCACCTTCCCCATTAGGAACCCACCCATCTATGATTCCCAACCATTCCTTCGAGGCTGACGAGCATTCTAGCAAACCCGACAAGCCCGAGGAAGCTTGCGGCGTTTTCGGTATCTACGCACCGGGTGAAGATGTCGCCAAGTTGACCTACTTCGGCTTGTATGCTTTGCAGCACCGAGGTCAGGAATCCGCCGGAATTGCTACTTTTGATGGTGAAACAGTTCACCTGCACAAGGATATGGGACTGGTTTCCCAAGTCTTCAACGAATCGAGTTTAGGTCACTTGCCAGGTAACTTAGCCGTAGGCCACACTCGCTACTCTACTACCGGCTCGTCGCGGGTGATCAACGCTCAACCTGTGGTTGTCAAAACCCGTTTGGGAAGTCTCGCTTTAGCACATAACGGGAATCTTGTCAATACCAAAGAATTGCGGGAAGAATTGCTTTCTCGGAAGTGCGAATTTGTCAGTACGACGGATTCAGAGGCGATCGCAGTGGCGATCGGTTCGGAGGTAGACAAGGGCAAAGACTGGCTGGAAGCAGCGATCAGTGCCTTCGGTATGTGCCAAGGAGCCTTTAGTTTGACGATCGCCACCCCCAAAGGCGTGATGGGAGTCCGCGACCCCCACGGCGTCCGCCCGTTGGTAATTGGCATCCTCCCCACAACTCCGGTACGGTACGTTTTAGCATCGGAAACTTGTGGCTTGGATATTATCGGTGCTGAATTTTTGCGGGACGTAGAACCGGGAGAATTAGTTTGGATTACAGAGGAAGGTATGGCTTCCTTCCACTGGAGTCAGCAACAAAAGCGCAAACTTTGCATCTTTGAAATGATCTATTTTGCTCGACCCGATAGCCAGATGGAAGGTGAAAGTTTGTACAGCTACCGCCTGCGGATCGGGCGTTTGTTAGCAGCAGAATCTCCGGCTGATGCGGATATAGTCATCGGCGTTCCTGATTCTGGAATCCCAGCCGCGATCGGCTTTTCTCAAGCTTCCGGCATTCCTTACGCCGAAGGATTGATTAAAAACCGCTACGTGGGGCGCACTTTTATTCAACCGACTCAGACAATGCGGGAGTCAGGAATCCGCATGAAACTCAACCCTCTCAAAGATGTGTTGGAAGGAAAGCGAGTAATTATTATCGATGATTCTATCGTTCGCGGCACTACCAGCCGCAAAATCGTCAAAGCCTTGCGGGATGCGGGCGCAACAGCAGTGCACATGAGAATTTCTTCGCCGCCGGTGACACATCCTTGTTTCTACGGGATCGACACCGACAATCAAGATCAGTTGATTGCTGCTACTAAGTCAGTCGCAGAAATCGGCGCCCAAATTGGGGTTGATTCTTTGGCTTTCTTGAGTTGGGATGGAATGCTGAGGGCGACTAACGAAGACCCGATGAGTTTTTGTTCGGCGTGTTTCACCGGTGATTATCCGATCGACGTTCCAGAAGTGGTAAAACGGTCTAAGCTCATATTAGAAAAGGCTGGAGCCTAGAAAATCCAAAAGCGAGAAAGCGATCGCCCGTCATTTTTCGCAATTTATGGGTTTTCTATTTTTTCTAGTAAGTCATTGCCAAAATGTGTGTAGAAATGTTACATTAACTTGGCTGTAGCAATTCTTGCAGAATTCGTGAACTGTGGTGAACAGTCGGTTGGGTAGAACTTGTGTGAAACCCAACCCTCTGATTGGAGATTGGAGATTGGAGATTTGAGATTTGTGCTTGAATCTAAAATCGCCAATCTAAAATCGATGGTTTTTCCCTAAACTCTCGTTCACAATTCCTGCTCGAAACGCTGTATGCTACCTGCAGACTGGAGGTAGTTCCTCCAGATGTCCACTCTCAGATTGAAGTCGCATTTCGCACCAACAACGGGCACATGAGATTTTTTCAGATAACAGGGTCGATCGCACTAATTTTTCCCACACAAGTATTCCACAAGCAAACTTGCTTGAGAATCGCGGACGGGCTGTTCATGCGAACTAAAGAACTTTAGGAACCCTTGCAGAGTAAAAAATATGGCTCCTTGCGAGCCGAAAGTGCCTGTTAAAAGAAGGCGGAATGCGGTTTCTCAAGTCAGCTTAAATCGGAAACTTCGTGCAATCAAATACTGTTCTCAATCCCGCGAGCAATCAAGGCTCATCCTCTCGTACAACAGAGTTACCTTTTACTCTTCAAGATATCAAGGCAGCCATTCCAGCCCACTGTTTTGAGCCCTCGGCCGGGAAATCTCTGGCTTACTTCTTTTTAGATCTTGGAATTATCGCAGGTTTGTATGCGATCGCCTACACCCTCGATTCCTGGCTCTTTTACCCAATCTTTTGGTTGATGCAGGGAACCATGTTTTGGGCATTGTTTGTAGTGGGTCACGACTGCGGACACGGTTCATTTTCTAAGAGCAAATGGCTCAACAACCTGATCGGACACCTCTCCCACGCTCCAATTCTCGTGCCCTTCCATGGTTGGCGGATTAGTCACAGAACCCACCACGCAAATACAGGCAGCTTAGATAACGATGAAAGCTGGTATCCGGTACCGGAAAGCAAATACAATCAAATGCCTTGGTATGAAAAGCTGGGACGCTTTTATTTGATGTTATTTGCCTATCCAATTTATCTATTTCGCCGATCGCCCGATCGGGTAGGTTCTCACTTCATGCCCGGTAGCCCGATTTTCCGTCCTTCCGAAAAAGCGGACGTGTTAACGAGTTCCGCATCCTTAGTGCTGATGGTAGCCTTTTTAGGTGCGTTAACCTATCAGTTTGGTTGGCTGTTTTTGCTGAAGTTCTACTTGGTTCCATATATAGTGTTCGTGATGTGGCTGGATTTGGTAACATTCCTGCACCACACAGAAGCCGATATTCCTTGGTATCGCGGTAATGATTGGTATTTCTTGAAAGGTGCATTGTCTACGATCGATCGCGACTACGGAATCATCAATTCCATCCATCACGACATCGGGACTCACGTAGCCCACCACATTTTCTCGACAATGCCGCACTATCACTTGAAGGAAGCAACGGAAGCCATCAAGCCAGTGTTGGGCGATTATTATCGCAAGTCAACCGATCCAATTTGGAAGAGCTTTATTCGCTCTTACTGGGATTGTCATTTTGTCTCCGATACAGGTTCTGGAGTTTACTACGAATCACCTAACAGTCGGCGATCGGCTGAAGTTAAGTAGCTTAAATAAACAATAGAATACGTAAAAACTCGGCTTATTAAAGAAACCGGGTTTTTCTTTTTTTTTGCGCGTGTTTGATAATAAGATATTCCACATTTAACCTAGATATTGGGGGCGGGCAAGATGCCCACCCCACAAGAAATTTAAGACTTTTAAAAATGCAAAATAAATATTTTTTAGCTAATGCTGGCGACTGAAATGAACACAAGAGACTTGCATTGCATTTCCCAGCTCTCAATTCCTGCAATTATCTGCGTTTATCTGTGTTTATCTGCCTTAAATCTGCGGTTTCTCGCGAGAAGACTTATTC
This sequence comes from Microcoleus sp. N9_A1, assembly GCF_036701795.1. NCBI lineage: Bacteria > Bacillati > Cyanobacteriota > Cyanophyceae > Oscillatoriales > Microcoleaceae > Microcoleus > Microcoleus sp. N9_A1. Next base: position 38,347 of record NZ_JAUBRI010000020.1, on the reverse strand, counting down.
AATATTGTCTAATCAAAGAGGTTTGTAAGTTGTCGTGCATTTAATTTGTATGCTTATTTTTATGGCAAATCTTGTGGGTGGACACACACTCCGCCCAAAAGTTACAAACTAAATAGACAACAGACATAATATTACAGATTACCTTTAAGCCCGATCGCAGTTACAATCGTCCACGCATCCACCAACAGTAGCAGCAGCGTACAGAAGAGCAAAATAAGATACATCCAAGGCTGCGACAAAGGGCGGACATCTCTAGTATCAATACCTGTTTTTGCTTCCACCAAACCGACTAATTTAGCAAACCCAGCCACTCGCATTGGCAACAAATAACCTTCACCCGAATGACTCAAAAAATAGTAGACTAAACCTCCTTGACCGGTCGATCGAGGTTTGAGAGCTTTCACCTCAGTCCAAGGTAGCCACCAACCCTTGCGAAACACGCGCGGAAACCACTTCGGATAGGTAACTTCAATCCCCTCCTCGCTGAGAATTACCCGTTCGCTGAGCACGCCATACAAGCCCGCTGCGCCGACAATAATTGCAACCCAGAGTGCGATCGGGGGAACAGGTGCTTTCGTGACTTCCGACAAAAACGGCAATGGAATTGTCAGGGCGACGTACAAGCCCAACAGCGTGATTCTAATCAGGGGAGAAAGCCGGAATACAGCCGGCTCAAATACTGGGGGGGAAGATGGGGGAAATGCGATCGGTTCTGCTGACATAACTGAAATGAGAGAAGCTGTTTAATCCTATTTTTGCACAGACGCAGACGGCGCTTGAAACCAGGTTTATAAAAACGAAGTCCACTCGCCTGCGGACTAAAGAAAATAATGTAATTTTAACCGCCCGGTTTTCTGAACCTTAATTGAGTCATATCCCATGCGGTTGCATCGCAACCCTTGATTTATGGCAACTTGCGTAAGTCATGTTATCTTGGATTCACTCAGAGAGTTTCGAGAGAAATTGGGAGGCGCGCCAAATGTTAGAAAAGCTTTTAGGTAAAAGGAATTGGCTAAAGATTGCCAAGCATACCGCTTGGCAGTGTATCGTCTTCAGTCTGTCTTTAATTCTTATTGTTGGCAACTACAGATTACCGCAGGCTGTCGGACAGAAAACACCGACAGCAAACTACAAAACTTTTACCGATTGGTGTGCCAACAAAGCTAATTTGAACCCAGAGACTAGACGCACTGTTGATGCGTTATTGAAGCAAGCTGAAACTAATGAGTGCAAAACAGCTAACCAGAAGCTTTCAAGTCTAGGTGAACTCGACATCAAGGGCAATCAAGTATCAGACATTACACCCCTGCAATCTCTGACTAACCTAACTACCCTCATTTTCAGTGGCAATCAAATATCAGACATTACACCCCTGCAATCTCTGACTAACCTAACTACCCTCTACCTCGGCTTCAATCAAATATCAGACATTACACCCTGCAATCTCTGACTAACCTAACTAAGCTCGAACTCAGCGGCAATCAAATATCAGACATTACAACCCTGAAATCTCTGACTAACCTAACTACCCTCTACCTCGGTCTCAATCCAATATCAGATATTACACCCCTGCAATCTCTGACTAAACTAACTTTTCTCGAACTCATCAGCAATAAAATATCAGATATTACACCCCTGAAATCTCTGACTAACCTAACTTTTCTCGAACTCATCAACAATCAAATATCAGACATTACACCCTTGAAATCTCTGACTAACCTAACTATCCTTTACCTCATGAACAATCAAATATCAGACATTACAACCCTGAAATCTCTGACGAAACTAGCTGACCTCGAACTCATGAACAATCAAATATCAGACATTACACCCCTGAAATCTCTGACTAACCTAACTACCCTCATCCTCAGTGGCAATCAAATATCAGATATTACACCCCTGAAATCTCTGGCTAACTTAACTACCCTCCACCTCGGCTTCAATCCAATATCAGACTTTACATCCCTCACATCTCTGACTAACCTAAATTTTCTCGAACTCAGCGGCAATAAAATATCAGACATTACAACCCTGCAATCTTTGACTAATCTAACTACCCTCTCCCTCGAATCCAATCAAATATCAGACATTACACCCCTAAAATCTCTGACTAACCTAACTACCCTCTACCTCAAGAACAATCCGATCGCCAAAAAAATTTGCCCTCTCAAACCCGAGTCTATTTGTCGGTTTTAACGGCTGGGAAAGATTGCATGAGCAACGCGGTTTTGAATTATACGCCCAAAATTTTAAACATCATTTAAACAACGCTCAATATCTTGCATCACTGCTAAATCTAATTTTCTTCAAGTATTTTTTTATCTCAAGTGAGAAGTGGCAAAAGAACTTAACTGCTATATAATCAAAACCAGCTAATCTGTACTTGAATAAACTCAAAATCGCTAGATGATTTTTGCGATTTTGAGTTTCGATTTAAAATTCAATTCAGAAACTTTGATTCTTAAGTGCTGACTTTTTACCGCTTTGCAAAAGTTGGAATTTTGAGCGCCGAGTGATCAATTCACTGACAATTTATAACTCAAAACTCACAACTCCAATTAATCGACGGCTGTTAGCGCCGGTACTGTCAAAGGTTCTGAGATTTCTCGGGATTTGGGGCGGCCGGCAATTATTGCGCGATCGCCCTTAACTTCCCCTCCGGATCTGCTAGGATTGACGTTTGAATAGGGGCCTTCGTTAATCTGCAAGCGATCGCAAGGAATTTTGTCCGACAAAATTGCACTCGCCATCATCCCGGTGTGAATTTCCAATGCTGCCGCCGGCATCGCTTCAAACACTAAGCGCTGTCCGGGAAACACCACTCTTTCAAAGTACCAGTTAGGAATGTTGGCGATGCGAGCAATCTGAATCTGACTGGTGGCGTTGACGTAGCAGCACAGAATCTTGCTGTCGGTGTCTGAGGGTAAGGGGTCAAGAATTTGAGCCATAACTGCTGAGGGAGCCTTGCCTAAAAGTTTTAGTTATCTTCTCAGGCTAACACTAGGCGATCCCAGCCTACTGTAAAGCCGACTACCAACTCCCTAACACATTAGAGACCGATCGTACCTAACTTAAAATCTCACCGGATAAATATCTGCTTTTTGACTCCACGCTGGGATTTTCTCTCAAAATACGCTGTATTGAGTTAAAAATTAGCTTTTTTCTGCTGCTATCGCCGATCGACACCAACAAGCTCAGCTTTTAGCCCGCTCTAAAAATTTAAGAATATTTAATGTCAAATTGCGAAAATTAGACATATTGTAAAGTTATATTAAAAGAATATTAACATAGCTGAAAAAGTTCCAGTTTAGGATATAGCAATCATGGAAAACCGAGAAAACCGAGTCCTGTACGTTCGCCTCCCTTGCAATCCCATTTTCCCGATCGGAGTTGTGTATCTTTCGGATCACGTACACAAGCTGTTTCCCGATGTCCAACAACGCATTTTCGATTTAGGTGCCGTACCCCCCCTGGATTTCGCTAAAGCTTTAGATGCCAGCATAGACGAGTTTAAGCCGACTCTGCTGGTTTTCTCTTGGCGGGACATTCAAATTTACGCGCCCGTGGGCGGTAGGGGCGGGAATCCCTTACAAAATGCCTTCGAGTTTTACTACGCCAAAAATCCGCTAACTAAGTTGCGGGGAGCACTCGGAGGATTGCGTTTGGCCACGTCCTACTACACCGAACTCTCGCGCAATCTGGGACTGGTTAAGCGCGGATTGAAGCGGGCCCGGAAATACCGCCCGGAAGCCCGCGCAGTGGTCGGTGGCGGTGCTGTGAGCGTGTTTTACGAGCAGTTGGGGCGCAGTTTGCCGGCGGGGACTGTGGTTTCGGTGGGCGAAGGCGAAGCTTTGCTGGAGAAGTTGATTAAAGGCGAAGATTTGGCGCAGGAAAGATGTTATGTAGTAGGAGAAACTGTGCCGCGCGATCGGCTAATTCACGAAAAGCCAGCCAACATCGAGAAAACCGCCTGCGATTACAACTACATCGAAACCATTTGGCCGGAATTTTCCTATTATTTACAGGATATGGACTTCTACCTCGGAGTCCAAACTAAGCGCGGCTGTCCCCACAATTGCTGTTACTGCATTTATACGGTGATTGAAGGAAAACAAGTGCGGATCAATCCGGCGGATGAGGTGGTGGCTGAGATGCAGCAATTGTACGATCGAGGTATCCGCAATTTCTGGTTTACCGACGCTCAATTTATCCCGGCGCGCAAATTCATCGACGATGCGATCGAATTATTGCAAAAAATCATCCTCTCCGGTATGACAGACATCCACTGGGCTGCTTACATCCGTGCGGACAATCTCACACCCGAATTGTGCGATTTGATGGTAAAAACGGGCATGAACTACTTTGAAATCGGCATCACCAGCGGTTCCCAGGAACTGGTTAGGAAAATGCGAATGGGCTACAACTTGCGAGTAGTTTTGGAAAATTGCCGCGATTTAAAAGCAGCCGGTTACAACGATGTAGTTTCCGTCAATTACTCATTTAACGTGATTGACGAAACCTTTGAAACCATCCGACAAACAATTGCCTATCACCGAGAATTAGAGCGCATTTTCGGAGTCGATAAAGTAGAACCAGCGATTTTCTTCATCGGATTGCAGCCGCACACAATTTTAGAAGAATACGCCTTTAAAAAGGATATTTTGCAACCCGGTTACGATCCGATGAGTTTGATGCCTTGGACAGCCCGCAAGTTGCTGTGGAATCCAGAGCCTTTGGGTTCGTTTTTCGGGCAAATTTGTTTAGAAGCTTGGCAGCGAAATTCCAATGATTTCGGCCGCGAAGTGATGGCAATTTTGGAGGAAAAACTCGGCTGTGCGGATTTGGAAGAGGCATTAACCGCGCCTGTGGAAATCAAAGACAAACAGTTGGCAGCAGTTAATTAATTATCAGGTTCGCAGTCAGGACGACGGTTATTTAAAAAATGGGAAATGGGAGGAAAAATGTATCTTCTGTTTCCCTTTTTATTATTCGCTAAATAGCTAAGCGCAAATCAACATTACTGTGTAACTGAGTCAGTTCGCGATCGCATGGAAGGCGAGAAACCCGGTTTCCACGAAAATCAAAGGTTTAGTAACGAGAAATATATGAAGAAAGCCGGTTTCTCAGATCGGCGCGAACAAGTCATAAAATCTTAAAAATGTCCTCAATGCAAGAGATTGCTTTCCTTCGATCGCATTGACATACTTATGTATTTTCACTGGTGTAGGGTGCACAGTTCGCACCTTACTTAAACCAACGGCGTACCGTGTTCCCTGCACCTCTCACCTCTGATATTAAATATTATTAATATCCAGCAAAGATCGCTTAAGATATAATTATATAGTTAAAACCAGGAGTGACAAGATGTTTTATAAAGATAGAGTTAAGGGCAATAAAGGAATAGTTCTAGTTATGGCTGGCATTAGTGCGATTCCCTACCCTTCGGGAACCCCTGCGGGGAACGGGATAGCTTCGCTTCACGGCTTTTTAACCGCCTCAGCACAAGCAACGGCACTAAATCAACCGATTGGGAAAGTTCGGGCGATCGCACCCAACACTTTGGGCAATAATCAACGGCTGCAAATTGCTCAAGTTGAGGGATGTCCGAGGGCCGAAATGGTGCAATCTTTCGCAACGCCCAACTTTTCTATATACATTTGCAAAACCCAGGAAGGCGAGATTTTTTACCGCGGCCTCAGCAAGATAAATGGCACCCAAATCAATGTCATGCAAGTAACGACAGGTGACGACGGAACTTATGAAGCGACTAACGGCAATATTATCTATTCGATAAACCCCCAACGGCTGCAAGTCCGGCAGAATGGTAAGGTAATTTTGACCGAAGGTGTTATCAAGTAGCACTAATTGTGATTCAACGATCGATCCTCTAAATTTAGGGTGTATTTTATTTAAGTGAAAAATTCAATACCAGCAAAAATATATTGATTCCTTAATAATCAAAGAGAATCAGTGGTAACGGTTATAAAATTGACTAACTTTTATTCAAATACCTCTCAATCAGGACGATCGCCACAATATCATCCACCGGTCTCGGCGGCGTCCGCATTCCCTTCGGAATCAAGCGGTCGAGTCCCGTCGGAGGGTACATTTGCCAGTAGCGTTCCTTGGCTTCCAAACTGCTGTACCTCTCGTCAATCTGAACAATTTTGAGCGCAGGCGACAAACTCTGCGTCAATTTTTGTTTCCAACTCTTAGAAGTCGTTTGATCTCCGAGCACCAATAACTCAATTGAAAACTGTTCGCACAGAGATTGAATAGTCGAAATTGCACTCTCGGAGGGTACAACTTCATGGTAGGAAACATTGTTATCTGTACTCATGACGGCGATACCGCACTTGTCTTTACCTGGATCGAAACCTAAAATCATATTTATTAGTTCTGAGTGAATAAGTTTGTAGTTGCGCTGTTGTAGTCGAGGAAACCCATCGCCAACCTAGATATCATCTGATACTTGCATTCTTGAATGTCTCAAAATTTTTGCGGGCGATCGTACATATTTTACTTGACTTTTTTGTGGGATTGACATATTATATCATCATGGGAATCCGTGCGGTCATATAATGTCATATAGTATTGTCTCAGCTTAAACCCCGCGCACAAATCAGAAGGTTTCTTTCACCCCCCGCGCACAAATCAGAAACCGGGTTTTTGCCACAATATTTGCTTCCCAGTTTTGATTGAACTCAAAAACCCGGTTTCTCACAGCAACGCGCAAAAACCCGGTTTCTCACAGCAACGCGCAAAAACCCGGTTTCTCTCACCTCTGTACAGGCGGTGCGTCGCTGTGAGATTGTCGATTTGATTTGCAAATTGCAGATGGCGACGCACCCTACTCTCTTATCTGGATTTGGTGTAGTGGTATTTTTTGATATGCAGTAGATATGGTTGGCGGGGTTGTTGGGGTTATCGAATTTGGTGCGATCAATGCAGAGGAATTGGAGGGTTTGGTGGAGGTTAGTTTCCGTAAGTTGGGTTGGCATGAGTTGGGGGAGGTTGATTAGTTCCGAGGTCGGGATGCCACTATGCTATAATCAATTAACTGACAGGTGGTAATTGGGTTTCTTGCCCTCAACATAACCTACAATATTTAACTGGGAGTTGTAGTAATGGAAGTCGAATTTGGTCATGTTCAGGAATACAATACAGAAAGAGGTTTCGGATTTGTAAGCCGCACATTTAGGAATGCTAATCAACGACATAAAAAAAATGTTTGGTTTCACATCAAAAAAATCAAGTGTGATTACCCAAATTTGGCAAAAGAATTAGATGCGGGCTCCTTCGCAAATATTAACTTTTGGTACGAAGTTGATAATAGGGATCGCGAAAATGTCGGTAAAGTCTGGCTATACGCAAAAGATATTCCTCAGCAGCAACGAGATAGTTTAGTTGCTCATATTGAACAACTATGGTGCAATCCTATTAATGCCCTTCCTGAATGGCTAGATTCCATCACAATTGCTGCGGTTGGAGAAGTTCGCAAAGATGAGTTGAAGAAACTTT
>NZ_JAUBRI010000020.1:0-30726 GCF_036701795.1 Microcoleus sp. N9_A1 | reverse complement strand
ATGATGAACAAATCCGTAAGCGAAATGAAGTAAAAGAGCAAGAACAAATACAGAGACAATCTCTACGTGAACAGGCGTTGAATAAATTTTATGATGAACAAATCCGTAAGCGAAATGAAGTAAAAGAGCAAGAACAAATACAGAGACAATCTCTACGTGAACAGGCGATGCGGAGTAACAATCAAACTCAATCGTCTAAATATCCAGTGGGAGTACATCTGGATCATGCAAAGAATATTCAAATTCCATCAGCTACAGAGCGTTTTCGTACTGAGAGAGGAATAATAGAGGCAATTTTCTCTAGTGAGATGCACGGCTTACCCCCTGAATTAATGAAAATTGTTCGACCATGCCCAAGGGAAAGTAGGATAAACCTGCTTTCTTATGAGCCAGGTGGCAGTGACGTAGTAGTCGCTTATAGTGTCGGTGATGCTATTTTGTATGACTGGATTAAGTATGTTGATCGGTACATTAACGCAATCCAGCGAGACAACCCCGGTTTTCATCGACACATTGAGTCAATATATGGGCGTTTTTGTGAAGATAAGAGCGAGCGCAGGTTTGGTGTGTTTCGCCCAATATGGCATCGTGACAGGGATGGAGCTTTTAAGGATGCCCTCAAAGCTTGCTTGGAAAGATATCAAAGACAGATGGAGATTGGCCACAAAACATTGCATGAAGAAGCCAAGAACTATTGGAAAACTACTTATGGTCTTTCCGATCAAGAAGTTGAAAATTTGCCGACGCTTTATAAGCAGTACAAGCAGTATATGGAGGAAAATAGAAAGGATGCCATGAAAGCTCGCTGGGAAAGATATCAAAGAAAGAGGGATATGTGCAAAACATCGCTTGAAAAAGTAAGCCAAAAATCATGGGAAGACGACTTATGATCTTTCCGATCAAGCGCCAAGTTGTACGATAGACAAACTCAACAATATACTGTTACAATAATTATTACAAATGCTATGAATTGAGCAAAATTTTGTTCTGTGATGTCAATATCTCAGGGTTCGATTCTTAGTTTCTTTCTTTGCCTTCTTAGCGGTGCGGTGCGTCGCTGTGAGATTGTTGGTGGTGCTTGCAGATTTTTGGTGGCGACGCACCCTACGATTGCTATATATATGGCGGCACGGATTCCCATGATTTAATGATATGTCAAGGGCGCGAAAATGTCAAGCAAAATTGTAATTCGATCGCCCAAAATTTTTCCTCAAATTCGATATGTCGATCGCACTTATTACTTAACTTTCACATCTGGGCCGGCCGGTGGTTGTTGTCCGGTGCGGAAAACAACGGCTCCGTTTTCACGAGCAACTAAATCTATTTTAAGCGGGCCGGCGATGTAAGTGATATCTGTGGCGATCGCCTGAACGTCCAGCGGTTTCTCGTACTGCTGCAATCGCTCGATAAAACCAGCTAAAGTTTCAATCTGACTGTCGGCCACTTGGACTCTACCGCCGACAACGCCGATCAGGCGAGCGCGAAATTGACAAGCTTCTATCAATTGCAGCAACTGCTGCCGCACTTGTTCGTCGGTTAAAGTCACCGGATCGACAGCAACCCCTGCAATCACATCTCCAGCGCGGAAAACTACTCGATTGATTTCTGCTTCTGCAAATACCTTAATTAGCTTTTCTTCCCGCAGGTAATTAGCGCCGGCGACAATTCGCACCACGTAGTCTTCACCGTCTTTAATCTGACTAATTAGTTGATCGATTTCTGCTTTAGTAATTTGAATAACCTGGTCTCTAACCTTCCTATTTTCCGGCTGCATCAGTCCGACGGTGGTTTTATTTGCTTCTTGCAAGAGTCGATCGATCGCGCCACTTGCCATACCGGGTTCGACAATGCGAACGACGCCTGCAGCTAAAATTTGACCGCGCCTGATGGCAACTGTACCCTCGCGGATTGCCTGAAAGTCCCGTTCCAAAACTTGCACTTGCTGCTGCAATAAAGTTTGTTGCTGTTCGAGTTGAACTTGTTGCTGTGCCAAGGTTTCTAACAGTGCTTCCCTCTCAGCAATTACTTTGTCGCGCTCTACAATAGTTCGATCGCGCTCGCTCAGATTTTGCGCCCGCTGAGCAATCTCTTTGTCCCGCTGGGCAATTAGTTCGTTGCGATAGACAATTTCCTTGTCCCGCTGGGCAATTTCTGCGTCTCGCTTGGCAATTTCTTGATCGCGCTGGGCAATTTGAGTTTTTACCTGCTCTCGTTGCTCGATTAACTGTTGGCGTTCCTCTTGCAGTTGGGCGATTTCCGAGCCTAAAGTCGTTTTTTGAGCGGAAACAGTTTTCAATTGGTTCTCAGTGCGATCGAGCTGAGCTTGTGTAGTCGATCGGATCGTTTCAACCAGTTTCAATTGTTCTTCGGTGCGGGATTTAGCCGCTTCCACGCTGCTGAGCTGTGCTTCTGTCTTAGATTTAGCCGCTTCTACCTGACTTAACTGCTGTTCAGTTTTAGACTTGGCTGCTTGCACGCTGTTGAGCTGGGCCCGCAGCGAGTTTAATTTTGTTTGTGTCCGAGCTTGCTCAGCATTAGCAGCTTGCAGCGATTGATTAATTTGCTCTAAATTGGCTTTAACTTGCGCTTGAGCGGCTCTGGCTCCATCTAATTCAGTTTCAACTCGATTTTTTTCTTGAGTGGTGTCTTTGAGTTCTCTGCGGGCTTGGTTGAGCCTTTTTTGAATCTCGTCTATTTGAAAAACCCCGGTTCGCAGAGGCTTGCTGGTAGCAAACAAAATGGCCAGAGTAATGGCCGACAGGATGCTGCCGGCCATCACTGTCACCACAACAGCAGTGTCGCGGGGGCGAAGTTTGAACAAACTCAACCTTGCTTTGCCGACTTTCGTCCCAAGGCGATCGCTGACAGTGGCGATCACACCCCCCAACACTAAAATTACAAATACCAGGATGTATCCAGCAGTCATTCCGATTTTAGATTTTGGATTTTGGATTTTGGATTGAATCTAAAATCCAAAATCCAAAATCCTATACTTTCTCGGCATCAAGTGAATTGCTGGCTTAAGGCCACCGGGTTGTGGACAGTGATCTTTTTCTTGTGGATCGAGATCATAGTTTCTTGTCTGAGATCCCCCAGCAAACGAGTCACAGTTACCCGCGTCGAGCCGATCGCTTCGGCGATCGCCTGGTGGGACAGCTTCAAATCAATCGTAATCCCATCCGTACCGGGCACGCCAAAATCCCGGCACAGAATCAGCAAAAAGCTGACGAGTCTCGAACCCATATCTCGGTGTGCGAGGGTTTCGATCATCATCTCCGTTTGCAAAATCCGAGAAGAAAGTCCCCGCAGCAAAACCATAGGCAATTCTGCGTCTTCCTTGAGAGCCTTCTCGACTTGTTCGATCGGCAGCGAGATCAACTCTACAGGCGTAAAGGCTACCGCGTGGTAAAACCTGTCCGATCGGTGTCCCGTAATCAGAGACAGCACCCCAAATACGCTATTTTCGCGTAGGAGGGCCACTGTAATTTCTTCCCCTGCTTCGTAAACCCTGGAGAGCTTCACAGCACCTCTAATGAGAACGTAGACGCGCTCAGCCGGGTCTCCAGGGAAAAAAATTGTCTTGCCCCGTTCAAAGGTTTCCACAATGGGTGGAAACGCCCCGCCGCTGATTTGGCGGAACACGGCTGCTAGCGGTCTATCATGCGTCACGACTAGATCCTTTGTACTAATCAATACTTTATAACTTGTCGATTAACCTTATTGAGTAAATATACTGCCCAACCTCCAATACGCAGGGATTCTGTTACTTCCATCTCATGTTAAGGTAAACACACGCTGTATGATTAAATCTAGCCCTTCTCTTAACTTTTTCAATTCCGCCCCCATGTAGCTCCACAACCAAATTAATCTCAATTGTCTCTCAATTGTCTCTCAATCAGTTAAATCTGAATCAGTTGTGTCTAAACTGGCGGGGTTGTCGCATAGAGCTCACGAGAACGGTGCAAGTTGCTTCGAGAAGAAATATAGATGATAGATTTGACCGGAAAAAATGCTCTTGTTACGGGCATTGCCAACAATCGCTCGATCGCCTGGGGCATCGCCCAGCAGCTTCACAAAGCAGGGGCCAACCTCGGCATCACTTTTTTGAAGGATGAGAAAGGCAAGCACGAGCGCAAAGTAGCCGAACTCGTAGAACCGCTCAATCCCACTCTGTATCTGCCCTGCAATGTCCAAAACGAGAGCGAAATCGAGTCTACTTTTCAAACCATCGCCGACAAATGGGGCAAGTTAGATATCCTGGTTCACTGCTTAGCCTTTGCCGGCAAGGACGAACTTTCAGGAGATTTCACCAACACCTCCCGCCAAGGCTTCTCCAATGCTTTGGATATTAGTGCTTACTCGCTGGTGCGGCTTTGTGCTGCGGCTAAACCGCTGATGGCGGAGGGCGGCAGCATTATCACGCTGACTTATTTGGGTGGCGTGCGGGTAGTTCCTAATTATAATGTCATGGGAATTGCTAAGGCAGCCTTGGAGATGAATGTTCGCTATCTGGCGGCGGAACTCGGCCCGTTAAATATTCGGGTAAATGCGATTTCTTCGGGCCCGATTCGGACTCTGGCTTCCTCAGCAGTTGGTGGCATTCTGGACATGATCCACCACGTTGAGGAAGTGGCCCCGCTGCGGCGGACTGTGACTCAGCAGGAAGTGGGAAATGCTGCGGCTTTTCTGTGCAGCAATCTCTCTAGCGGGATTACAGGTCAAGTTTTGTATGTCGATGCTGGTTACGAAATCATGGGAATGTAACAGCTTTTAAACAGTTGACAGTTGTCAGTTGACAGTTGTCAGTTGACAGTTGACAGTTGACAGTTGTCAGCGAAGTTTTTAGATAGTTAACAGTTGACAGCAAAATTTGCCAACAGTCAACTGTCAATAACTGTCCGTTGTCTGCTACAAAAGTGCTAATCCCAAATTACTAATTATCAATAACTATGAATGACAAATTGGGAATTATGGAAATAATCGATCGCCCTCCAGTACCTCCTGCAAGTTCGGTTCAACCAGCCAGGGCGGCGTTGGTGAAACGCACGACATTGGAAACGGATGTCACCGCCAGCCTGAATCTCGACGGTGTGGGAACTTGCAAAGCGTCTACGGGGATTCCGTTTTTAGACCATATGTTGCAGCAGATTGCTTCTCACGGATTGATCGATTTGGACGTACAGGCGATCGGCGATTTGGCGATTGACGACCACCACACCAACGAAGATGTGGGAATTACCTTGGGCCAAGCGCTAGCAAAAGCTGTCGGAGATCGATCGGGCATTTCTCGCTTCGGCCACTTCATCGCCCCTCTCGATGAAGCATTAATTGAAGTAGTGCTAGATTTTTCGGGACGGCCTCACTTAAGTTACAGCTTGGAAATTCCCAACCAGCGAATCGGCACTTACGATACCGAGTTAGTGAGAGAGTTTTTTTCGGCGGTAGTGAACCACACTCAGATGACACTGCACGTCAGACAGTTGCAGGGCGGAAATTCTCATCACATTGTGGAAGCAGCGTTCAAAGCCTTTGCGCGGGCTTTGCGGATGGCGGTGGAAGTCGATCCTCGGCGCGCCAGTGGGATTCCGAGTTCTAAAGGGGTTTTGTAGTTTGGGGTTTGTAGTAGCGCTGCGGCGCTACTACGAATTATCCTCTCCTGCAAATCAAAACCGCTGGATCTAAAATATATCTGCGATGTAGTTAAAAACACCTTGACTTCCCTCGCCGTACTTGCCTATAAATTCATCAATTAGTTGATCGCTACACCTTTCTATAGCATCAGCTATAGAACTTTGTGCTAAAACTTGACTAGCAGATTGACGCAAAACTTCAAACAAATTTACAGTAAAATCAGTATCTTCACTGACAAAATCCCACAGTTCTCGACCGATCAAAGTGCTCATTTCAGAATTCGGCAGAAGTTGCTTCAGCAGACCAAAAGTTACAGTCTTATTAGTTCTCTTGCCGTAAGCTATACCAATATAAGCGCGATCGCCTGCATTAATTTTTTCCTGAATTTTGTCAGCCCAATATACTATCTGGTCTTTATCCATATCATTCGGGCCGCTTTTGACCTGTATCCAACAGCGATCGCCATCACTGGTAGTTTTGATTGCATCCCATCCTGACTCTTCCGGTGGAATTTCAGCACTTTCAGAGCAAGATATCAATAGTTTTTCAATAAAAAACCCCATAGAAGTAACAATAGACCTAGTAGCCGCCATATAAACATTAAGCCTGACAACTTCTGCTGGAGTATCAAGATTTAACGCCCTAATTAAAAATGGGTTGGGATGAATTTTTTCTAAAGTTAGATTGTCAACCATAGCTAACTGTCGCCTTGTGAAGTCCCGACAGATACTAGCTATAAAATTTTCGGCTATAGTAAGTTGCAGCGAAAGCTTACCTGAAGATGTAAATGCTAAAATGCGTTCAATCTCATCGGAAGTAAATCTGAGCAGTCTTTTGCCAGAGATGCTGCTGATTCCATTTATGAGTATTTCTGCTTGTAAGTTGAAAAATTCTTCTAACTCCGCAAAGTGACTGGCGAAAGAGCGAGACTTGCTGGCAGGCATTCCCACTTCTTTCTCTAAAACAAATGCTAATAATTCATGAAGTTGCTCTGACACTTTTATTGCTCCTAAACTCTGCTTTAAATATTACTTAAATTCAAAGAGAAACCTGAGAATAAATTCGTGCTTTACTAAAATCCAAAAGCAAGAGCATCAAGCATATGCTTACCCTTCTCCCGCCCCACTTCTTGATATATATCCAAAAGTTCTTCGTAAGCAGTCTCTCCCCCTATAATATTCCAAAACTCATGTCCCATAATTACAGCTTGTTCAAAGGGTGTATACTTCCTTGCCACTGACCATTTATAATCAGAACGATTTGGGCCGTAAGGATTGTAAGCCATAGCATAGTAAGATTGAGCATCAGGGCGAGACAGTCCGCACAGTAAATGATATCTCAGCAGTCGTTGAATTACCTCCAAGCATTGTCCTTTGTTGGGTTTTGACCCTTTAATTTCAAAGAAAAATTTCCTCCCGTCACGGGATAGCACGTACAAATCTGCTTTGACTGTGACCGATCGCGTAACTAAATGGTTAGTTTTGGGAGCCTCAAGAACAGCTTCTATCATTTCTTCAAAAGCAGGTTTATTTGCATTTTTGTCGGCTGACTGCTCAAATAGCGCTATCTGACGCTCAATTTCATGGATAGCCTCTATGCTAACTTCGCCAGAAATTTCATAGCTTCTGCTTGCTTCTTGGTGATGTTCCAAAGCAATGAGTTTTGCACATTCTTCATAAGTTGTGCCCAAGCTGCTGCTGAAACCTCTTTCAAACTCGTTAATTCGCAGCAATTCTGAGGGCATAATAGCAGCCTGAAACGGTTTCAATTGACCTTTAGAGGATTTGCATGATAAATATGCTGCTGGAATATCAAGTTTTGGTATTAGCCGTCCTCTGTATTCATTGACAAGATTTTCGATGAAAACTTCTAAGTATGCTTTGATGATGGCGCGTGTAATTGAGCTAATAGCTGACATTATTTTACTGCAAATATTCAGTTTACTTGACTTGTTGCAAAGATGTAATAACTTTGTAGTTAGGACTTTAGCCCTTGCTGATGAGTTTGCAATGAAAGGACTGAAGTTCTTACTACAAAAAGGTTGATCGAGAATTGTATTAACCACCCGCCCTCAATCTATCCAAACTTCGTCAAGAACCGGAAAGCATCCAGTACGTGACTCGCGCAAACGTAGGGCGAAGTATTGTAAAAACCTTGCCAAGCCGCCGCCTTATCTTCATCGTACCTGTCCGCTCTTTCCGAGTGTCTTCCCAGCCAATTAAGCCGCACCGCGTGACCCACTAATACATCTAAAACAATGTATTCTTCTACTTTCAATTCGGGGTTGCGCTGCGCGATCGCCGCCAACTCCATCAGCGCCTCAATATTGACTTGTCGGTATTCCGGCGCTACAATTTTGTTCAGCAAATGCTCGATTTGGAGCGCGAAATTCTTTTCGCCGGGGGTCATTTCCGCTAAAATAATATCGCTATCTAAGCGATTTCGACGCTCTAATTTATCGCCAATAATCAAGCCTTTGCAGTGCCGCAGCAATCCCCAAACACTCGGATAAAAATCCTTCGGTACGCGGTTGACTGCACCTTCCATTTGCCGCTTGCGCCGCCATCCACCCGCAGGCATTTTGGGTTCCTCAAACACGGGCGCGACTACCCATTCAATATCTTTTTCCGGCTGTTTGACACGCAGTGATTCTTGCTGTTTGAGGATTTGATTCATTTCCTCATATTCTGCCAATACTTGGCGCAGGCGATTTTTAATTTCAAAGGGACTTAGCTGCATTAAATATTCGTAAGCTTCATTTTGCGTAACTCGCAATTCACGGGCTAATTCGCTAGTTAACAGCAAAATAAAGTAACTCACTCTCAGAGTTAGCAACCCTTTAAATAACTGCGGTTCCGCTTTAATTAGCAAACCTAAGTAAATCAGAATTTCTTGAGTGAGAACTCTATCGCGAACGTCTTCTCCACAGAATTCGCGAATTTTGTCCATGATTTCCGTGTAAGAACCAGGCCGCGAAATCAGCGAATCTTCGCTGTAGGCTTTCCCGACAGCAATCTGTTTTTGCTTCACCAAAATGTCTGTTACCGCATCCGACAAGCTAATATCAACTTTGTCCAGCAATCCAGCAGCGTGACGGACAACGGCCCATTGAATTTTTGATTGCGAACTTTCTCCAGCTTTCGTATAAACTTCGTTGAGTAAATCCACAACTTCAACAGTTGCTTCCGCACCACCAAATCCTGTATCAAAGTTTAATCCTTTGAGGCGAATCAGCGTATGCAGCAACTCAATTTGTTCGTACAAATTCTCTGAGTTTCGCAGGCTGGTGAGCAATAATTGAGGATTAGTCTCACACTCTAATTTAAATTCTTGGGTGTGACCCAATGGCCAAGTTTTTTCGGGATTGTAACTCAGGTATGTGGGGGTTTCTACTGCACCCGTCACTGGAGATTCAGTGAATTCAAAATATTGCATGAAATCTATTCTCTCTGTGCCAGCGGTCAGCATTAACTGGTTGAGATTTCCGAGTTTAACAGGCGTATTTCCTGAGTTTCCGTCGCGGAGTTGCTTCATCAATTCCAGCAGTGCTTCGCGGCCGGTTTCGAGCATCGCGTGAGTCAGCATCAGCGTTACCGTGGGTCGTCCCAACTGATACCAGTGGCGGTGAATGTGAGCTATTTCGCTTTGAATTTTAGATACTAGAAAATGGTAGTCTAGAGTTAGGTAAAATTCTTCTCTGTCCAAGAATGAGGGAAGAAATACGATCGCCTCTCCGCGAATTTTGAACACCCGGGAAGTCGTCAAACTCCGCAAACGGCGCACGGGGCGGCCTGTTAAGCCTAGTGAATCGTTGCGTCCAATCTCCGCGTAAATAGCGGATAATTCTTTGGCTTGGCGGACTTGAATTGGTTCTACCTGTTTTGGAGTTTGCGCTGCAATACCGTTGGTGGCTAATTCTGCTTGCAAATCTTTGTCTTCAGCTAACAGGGCAATTTGCACTAAAGGTTCTCTGTGCCCACCCACTGACAGGTGTCTTCCCAAGGGGTCAATATCGCCAACTGCGATTAATCCTTCGTTGAGTAATTGACCGAGAAAATACAAACTTTGCGCCCAAACTAGGGGAACATTTTCATTGGGTAGGCGCTGCTGGCTGCGGGGATTTAATTTTTCTGCTTCTATATTTTGGGCGGGGATGTAGTACAATTCTGGTAGAAGTGGCACACCAGCGCGATCGACTGTTAGAGATTCCAAACGCTGCTGGTACTCTTCGACTTGGGCTTGATTTCCCTCAAATATGCCGTCCAAGAACAAATAAGTAAAAAATAGCGGCCACTCGCATTCTATATGCTCGAACTGCTTTAATTCTGTCGGTTCGTAATGCAGGCGATCGGCATCTTCCAAAACTGTTTGGTGTCCGTCCCGCAGAAACCTTTTGCAGCCGTACTTTCCCTGCAATTTGTCGATTATTTTATTGCGAGTCCGTTCTACTAATTCTTTATCTTCCACAGCAAAAGCGGGAAAACTAATCACACTTAATAAAGCGGCATCTACTTCTTTGGAACTAGATTCGCGAGGCAAAAGCGATTCTAAAGTGATGCGACTTCTGGCAATTTCATCGGGTAAAACGTGAATTACAGATGCTTGAGAACCGTTAACTCCGAACAAATCTAATCCATTCATTGCTTCCAGCGCTGCTTTTGCCATGCCAACAGAACTGGCATTCAATTCGGCATTGCCACGATTAATTTTATGGCCTCTTTCCCAAATTCCATAATCTGGTGTGCGATAGGCTCTACCAATATAGTAAACTAAATTTTGCACGAAATTGACTTCATCGATTGTAAAAATTATATGCAATCCCGAAGCCGTCATTTGAGCAAGAATCAACAAAAATATAGATGTAGCATCTAACTGTAAATGTCCCCATTGGTCATCGCCGACAACAATACTGCCAGTTTGAGTATTGTATTTAGCGTGCAGGGCATCTAGCGGCAATTGAGTATTTTTAAAGCTTTCTACTTTGCTTGATTGCTGCATCATCGCAAACAGCAAACCGCGCATCAGTTTGACTGTGCTGTGTTCGAGTTCAAATGTTCTACCGCGATCGCCGTCGATTTTCCGGTAAGCTAAACCCAAACCCCAAACTGCCAAAATACTGTACACGTTATCGCGCACCCAGGCATCGGTGTAGTCGCCGTGAGCGTTAACGGCGGTACTCGCCGGCAGCAAACCGGTAATTGGGTTCTGGCGCTTGAGGATGACGTTTTTGATTTGCTGGTAGTAATAATCTAACCTGGTTTGCCGCTGGGTTGTTGCGATCGCCATTTCGTGTTCCTTTTTTTCCTGATGCGAGCCGAATTGCGGTGAATAGACTTTTAAATATATCAGAAATTATATCACTTCTCAAGTTTTTCAAACATAACAAGGTGATTGTCATGTCTAGCCGCAACAACAATAACAACAACGTTCCTTTCGTGAAAATCGTTTACTCTACAGTCAAAATTAATGGTAAAATTGAGCTGGTACCGATGGAATGGTACGCTGACGGCTCTGTCAAGAAAATTGAACGCTAACGGGCGATTCCCTACGGGATAGCTTCGCTCGCGCGCAATTTCGACTAAAACTCTAAGTCAGTGACGTACTGCGTCTCGTACAAAACCCGGTTTATCGGCCACGGAATGATGACTTAACAGACTTTTGGTGGCAAAAATCGGGTTTTTGGCGTTCCAGACTTGTGTAGGGGCGATCGCCAATCTAAGCTAATTTAAATAACTAGGTGTGTAGGAATCTCAAAGAAAAAAATATGGATGGATCGCGCCCGCAATTTTCAGTGCTGGGACTACCAGTTCACATATTAGATGATTATGCAGGTTGGCTGATGCAGCGCCTGCATCAAGGGTTAGGAAGTCACGTCGTGACGCTGAATGCTGAAATGGCGATGCAAGCCGAGCAAAACCCAGCTTTAGCCGATGTAATTCGCTCTGCCGAACTCGTAATACCCGACGGTTCGGGAGTAGTGCTGTATTTGCGAATGCGCGGCAAACCGGCACAGCGCTATCCGGGAATTGAACTAGCAGAATCGCTGCTACAACAGGCCGGAAAATTGCCGAACTCCGAACCGATATTTTTCTTTGGAGGTGCGCCCGGAGTGACGGCGAAGGCGGCAGAAACTTGGCAGCAAAAAGTTGATCAATTGTCGATTTCTGCTCAACACGGCTATCTTTCTGCTGATGAAGAAACAGACTTCTGTGACTGCCTCAAAAAGATGCAGCCAAAAATCATTTTTGTCGGCTTGGGAGTGCCTCGTCAAGAGTTTTGGATTGCGAAGAACCGACACCTTTGTCCGCAGTCAATTTGGGTGGGAGTTGGCGGCAGTTTCGATATTTGGGCGGGAACAAAAGACCGCGCGCCGGCTTGGTTTTGCGACAATCATTTAGAATGGTTGTACCGGCTTTATCAAGAACCTTGGCGCTGGCGCAGGATGTTGGCTTTGCCACAATTTGCATTGAAAGCTTTGGCGGATTTTCGACCTTAAAAGTTCCCAGTCGGGGCGGGTTTACGGGTGTTATGGCTGATATTGCCGATCGCGCGTTAACCAGTCTCTACAATAATTATGGTTAATTTATCTGACCCGATCCACCATATTCCCCACCTAGAGCTGGTAAACTTAATCTACTAAGTAGATCGGCACGAAAAAACAATAATATCTTGTAGGCGCGATCGCCAGCCAATATCTATAAAAGCCCGCAGCAAAGCCTTGTCCTCTTCACTAGATATTCTTGGGGCCCAAAGGGAGTAATAGCGAATCACCTTTAGTCAAAGTCGGATTTATGAGTAGTTCCCCAAGAAAGAAAAAAACCATCTTGTTTTTGGCAGCTAACCCCAAAAACTCCACGCCCCTGCGCTTAGGTAAAGAGGTTCAAGAAATTGCCGATGGGTTGCAACGTTCTAAAAAGCGTGACAAATTTCAACTTGAGCAACAGTGGGCGGTGACACCCAGAGAAATGCAACGAGCAGTCTTAGATTTTAATCCAGAAATTGTCCATTTTTCCGGACATGGGGCAGGAGAAGGCGGGTTAGCCCTTGAAGATGACACAGGACAAATTAAGCTGGTGAATGCAAAAGCATTAGCCGGCCTCTTTAAACTGTTTCAGGATCAAGTAGAGTGTGTGGTACTAAACGCTTGTTATTCAGAAGTGCAAGCCAAAGCCATCGCTGCCCATATTCCTTATGTGATTGGCATGAACCAAGCCGTCGGTGATAATGCTGCCAGAGAATTTGCAGTAGGATTTTATGACGCATTGGGTGCCGGTAGAACTGTCGAATTCGCCTATGAATGGGGTTGTACCAGTATTAGTATGGCCGGCATTCCAGAAGAACTGACGCCGGTATTGAGGACAAAGCCTGATTCTCCTGTAGAGACAACAGTGGAAGGGAGAGAGGGTTTAGATGCAGCAGTGAGCGAGAATGTTGAAAATCCACCTGTTGCGGTTGAAAATACCCGATCCATCACCTCACGGGCCATTTCAATTTCCAACTTAGATAACCCAGAAGGTTCTGTTAGCTTAGATTGTCAGCTATATATCGATCGTCCTCCCATCGAATCCGACTGCTACCAAACCATTCTCAAACCAGGAGCTTTGATCCGAGTAAAAGCACCTCGTCAAATGGGAAAAACCTCTTTATTACAGCGCATTCTGCACCAGGCAAGGGAACAAGGACATCAAACAGCGTATTTAAACTTTCAATCGGCTGATGCAAGTTTTCTTACCAACCTTGAGGAGTTGTTGCAGTGGTTTTGCGGCGACATCACCAATGAATTAAACTTAGAAGATCGAGTGGCAGACTACTGGAAACAAGGCATGGGTAGCAAACAAAAATGCGGCAACTATTTTCAGCGCTACCTGTTAACAACAATTACCTCCCCCTTAACTTTAGGATTAGATGAAGTAGATCAAGTGTTTCAACATCCCGAAGTTGCCCAAGAATTCTTTGGATTGCTGCGGGCGTGGCATGAAAAAGGGAAAAACGAACAAGCTTGGAAAAAACTGCGTTTAGTTATTTCCCATTCCAAAGAAGTTTATATTCCCCTCAACATCAACCAATCGCCGTTTAATGTCGGCTTACCCATTGAGTTGCCGGAATTCAACCATCAACAAATTAATGAATTAGTACAAAAACATCAACTGAAGTGGTCTGCCCGTGAAATTGAACAACTCATAGGAATGGTGGACGGACATCCTTACCTGTTAAGAAAAGCCCTCTATGAAATTGCTCGCGGTTCTTTGAACCTTGAACAATTTTTACAGATTTCGCCTACAGAAGAAGGAATTTATGGCGATCATTTACGTCGCCATTTATTTAACCTAACAGCCGATCCTAATTTGGAAGCAGCAATGAAACAAGTAATTGCTAGTTCCAATCCGGTACGATTAGAAGCAAATCTAGCGTTTAAACTTCGCAGTCTGGGTTTGGTGAACCTGCGGGGTAATGATGTAATTCCTCTGTGCAATCTCTACCGCCTTTATTTTAAAGATCGATTGGGAGTTCATTAATGAATGACAAACCTGATTTACATTACGAATATCAAGTAGGTGGTAGCCTACCTGTAGATGCACCCACCTATGTTAGGAGACAAGCCGATCGAGATTTTTATGACGGATTAAAAGCCGGAGAATTTTGTTATGTTCTCAACTCGCGACAGATGGGGAAATCTAGCTTGCGGGTGCAAACAATGGCTAGATTGCAGCAGGAGGGATTTGCCTGTGCTGCCGTTGATATTACAGCAATTGGTACTGCAAATATTAGTCCTCAAGAGTGGTATTTTGGAATCATTGACTCACTGGTGAATAGTTTTGAACTCTACAATAATTTCGATTCCTATGAATGGTGGACGAGTCACGATCTGGTGTCTCCCGTCCAACGTTTCAGCAAATTTATCGGAGAGGTATTGCTGGAATTTATTGATAAATCTATCGTGATTTTTGTCGATGAGATTGACAGTTTATTGGCTTTACCATTTAATATTGATGATTTTTTTGCAGTAATTCGTGATTGTTTTAACCAGCGTGCAGATAAGCCAGAATATAACCGTTTAACCTTTGCTTTGATTGGGGTAGCAACACCTTCCGATTTGATAAGCAATCAGCTTCGCACTCCGTTCAATATTGGTCGTGCCATTGAGTTAACGGGTTTTCAATTAGCAGAAGCACAACCTTTAGCAGTAGGACTAGAAACTCAAGCAGAAAATTCTCAAGCGCTGTTAAAAGCGATATTATCTTGGACTGGGGGACAGCCATTTTTAACGCAAAGAATTTGTAAATTACTCAAAAATTATCTTAATTTCCAATCAATCGAAACTCTCCCTGATTTGGTCGCGGATTTAATCAAAAACAAGGTGATTGAGAATTGGGAAGGACAGGATGAGCCAGAGCATTTAAAGACGATTCGAGACCGAATTTTACGCAGCAAACAACGTGCAAGTAGGTTGCTGGGGATATATCAGCAAATTTTACAACAAAATGAGATAGTCGCTGATGAGACTCCCGAACAAATGGAATTACGCTTAACAGGTTTGGTAGTTAAAAAATCGGCTCAACTCAAAGTTTACAACCCAATTTATCAATTTGTTTTTAATGCTGATTGGGTAGAAAAACAATTAGCTAATCTCCGTCCATACAGCGAAAATTTTAACGCTTGGGAAGATTCTGATTGCCAAGATGAATCGCGATTGTTGCGGGGTCAGGCATTGCAAGATGCTCAAACTTGGGCGGCCGGCAAAAGCTTGAGCGATTTAGATTATCAGTTTTTAAATGCCAGTCGGGAATTACAAAAACGGGAAATAGAACGAGATTTAGAAGCTCAGAGACAAGCTAATCAAATTTTGAGTGAAGCGAATCAGACGCTAACTAATGCACAGCAAAAGGCACGAAAGATTACAATTGGCACTTCAGTTTTTGCTATAGTGGCTTTGGTTGTGGCAGGTGGAGCATCTTTTTTGTCGTTTAAGCAAGTCACTCAAGCTAATATTTTAGCAAATACCATCCAGGAAAGTGCTTTTTCCAATCAATCATTTATTTCAGGGCAGACATTTCAAGCACTGCTGGAAGCATTGAAAGCCAGCACAACATTAAAAAAACTAGATCCTTCAACTGAGACTACAAAAGACATCAAAGGACAAGTGATGGGTGCGCTGCAACAAGCAGTTTCCGAAGTAAAAGAGCGCAATAGTTTGGAAGGGTATAGCAATTCGGTCTTTAGCGTCGCCTTTAGTCCAGATGGCTTGACCTTAGCTTCTGCTGACGGTGACAACAATATCAAACTGTGGAACCTGCAAACTCAAAAAAACATCAAAACCCTGACCGGGCATAGCCGTTTGGTCAAAAGCGTCGCCATAAGTTCAGATGGCAAGACATTGGCTTCTGCTAGCGATGACAAGACCATCAAACTGTGGAACTTGCAAACCGGAAAACTCATCGCTACCCTCACTGGACATACCAACCCGGTCATTAGCGTCGCATGGAGTCCAGATGGCAAGACATTAGCTTCTGCTAGCGCTGACAACACGATCAAACTGTGGAACCTGCAAACCCAAAAAGAACTCGCTACCCTTACGGGGCATAGCAGTGCAGTCAATAGCGTCGCATGGAGTCCAGATGGCAAGACATTAGCTTCTGCTAGCGCTGACAACACGATCAAACTGTGGAACCTGCAAACCCAAAAAGAACTCGCTACCCTTACGGGGCATAGCAGTGCAGTCAATAGCGTCGCATGGAGTCCAGATGGCAAGACATTAGCTTCTGCTAGCGCTGACAACACGATCAAACTGTGGAACCTGCAAACCCAAAAAGAACTCGCTACCCTTACCGGGCATAGCAGTGCAGTCAATAGCGTCGCATGGAGTCCAGATGGCAAGACATTAGCTTCTGCTAGCGCTGACAACACGATCAAACTGTGGAACCTGCAAACTCAGAAACCCATCAAAACCCTGACTGGGCATAGCAGTTTTGTCAATAGCGTCGCATGGAGTCCAGATGGCAAGACCTTGGCTTCTGCTAGCGCTGACAACACGAGCAAACTGTGGAACCTACAAACCGAAAAAGAACTCACGACCCTCAGCGGGCATAGCAGTTTTGTCAATAGCGTCGCATGGAGTCCAGATGGCAAAACCTTGGCTTCTGCAAGCGGTGACAACACGATCAAACTGTGGAACCTGCAAACCCCAAAAAATATCAAAACCCTGACTAGGTATAGCAGTGCGGTCAATAGCGTCGCGATTAGTCCAGATGGCAAGACATTGGCTATTGCTAGTGCTGACAAGACCATCAAACTGTGGAACTTGCAAACCAAAGAAGCCATTGCCACCCTCACTGGGCATAGCAGTTTTGTCAATAGCGTCGCATGGAATCCCGATGGCAAGACCTTGGCTTCTGCTAGCGCTGACAACACGATCAAACTCTGGAACCTGCAAACCAAAGAAGCCATTGCCACCCTCACTGGGCATAGCAGTTTTGTCATTAGCGTCGCATGGAGTCCAGATGGCAAGACATTAGCTTCTGCTAGCAGTGACAACACGATCAAACTCTGGAACCTGCAAACCCAAAAAAACATCAAAACCCTCACGGGGCATAGCTATTCGGTCAATAGCGTCGCCTTTAGTCCAGATGGCTTGACCTTAGCTTCTGCTGACGGTGACAAGACCATCAAACTCTGGAACCTGCAAACTCAAAAACCCATCAAAACCCTTACCGGGCATAGCGATCAGGTCAATAGCGTCGCCTTTAGTCCAGATGGCAAGACATTGGCTTCTGCTAGCAGGGACAAAACCATCAAATTGTGGGACGTGCAAAGCCAAAAAGCGATGGCTACCCTCAGTAGCCATAGCGATTGGGTCAATAGCATCGCATGGAGTCCAGATGGCAAGATATTGGCTTCTGCAAGCCATGACAACACCATCAAACTGTGGAACCTGCAAACCCAAAAACCCATCGCCACCCTCACCGGGCATAGCGATGCAGTCAGAAGTCTCGCCTTTAGTCCAGATGGCAAAACCTTGGCTTCTGCAAGCGCCGACAAGACCATCAGACTATGGACTTGGGATTTTGATAAACTGATGGCATTAGGCTGCGAGTCAATAAGTGATTATCTCAAAAACAACCCGAAAGTGACAGCAGAGGATAAACAGATGTGTTCTGATTACCTCAACCAAAAGTCAATCAAAAACGACTAGGCAAAAACAGCCCGCGAGCAAAATGCGCGCACTACATTTTTTTCACCTCAGCACATATTCCACCTTTTCCGTCGTCCATTCATTACTCGCTTTAGTTACAACCACCGCCTTTCGCCCCTGTAAATCTTGGTCTAACGCTGGCAATTCCCACAAGTGATAATTCGTTGCATCCACAGTTGCAAATACTTTTATTACATTTACCCCTTCCTCATAATTTTCTGGCAATAATAGTTCGAGTAATTCTGTTCTCTCTTGTCCGGGTTCTACAACTTCATAATTCACACCTTTGGGATAAAGTTGTTCTATACTAAAATCCATATCATCAAACATCAAGGCAGTGATATTTAAACTTCGAGTAGATTCATTGTGAATTACTAAATTGATATCTTCTGCACCTTTTTCTAATACAGGAACTTTACCATCAACATTCAAAACTACACGTTGCCGTTTGACTGATTTAACCAATTCAACCTTAAGTTTGCCATTTAAGCGAGAAAAAGCATCTTCATTATCCAACTCCAAACGAGTTTGATATATGGTAATATGGATTAAGCGATTAATTAGCTTTTTAGCAGCTTCAGGTGCCTCAACTTTAATCGGAAAAAGAACATTTTTGATAAGTTCTTTATTAGCATCTAAAATCAAATATTCTCCTTGAGAATTCACGGAAACAAAATAATTCACATTCTCATCTTTTTCGGTTTCTGGACAGAATTCTATCCAGCTATGATTTTCAACTTCCTGTTTTTGAGTTTCGAGTATACCAGGAAGTGATGACACATCTACACCAGGAATTTGCGGTAACGGGTCAGGCAGAAGAATCCGCACTTTGCGAATTTGTTCCAACGGTGGCCCTACATAGATAGCAGGTGAACCTATTTCAATTATTCCTTCTCTTAATTTAGGTTTGAGTTCTCTGGTTGTAAATTCGTTGTGTAACCCCGTTACTTCTGCCCAACAGTCGGATGCTCCCAGTTCTACTACTTTAACCGTAGCAATTCGCTGTTCCCTGTCCTCAAAATCCCTCGTTCTGAATCGAAAAATATCGAATTCTACTCCTTTTTTAAGGCCGCTAGCTTCACCCATTTGCAATTGGACTCGGTTTTTTGTAATATCTATTTTCATCACTGGCACGGTGCGGGTAGTGCGCGTAACAGGTACACTACGGAGAAGGGATGCGCCAGGAGTGAAGGAGACAGATTGACCGCCTAAGAAAAAGCGCTCTGTCTCGCCTATCAACATCGGTGTTTGTCGGCCAAATTCATTGCGAACTTGATTAGATATTTGATTGAACAAATCTTCTACAGCAATTTCTGTCCCGTGTTGTCGCAAAGCTTTTAATAAAAAATACGTCAAAGCGCCGTTGCGTTCCGTCCCTTCAAAAACCTTTTCATAAGCAAATTCCTGATCCCGACAAGCTGCTATTAAGGTATAACCTTTCGGTTCTGGTAACAAACCATTGACGACGGTAATATTCCGGCTATTTTCTGTTGAATTTTGCCAATTTTGGGCTAATTCCGGAAGCGGTGCAACCAAACTATCTGTAGGTCGAAGAGTCATATCAATAAAACCTTCACCGCGAATTTGGTCATCTCCGCTCATTTCTCTGGTTGCGCCACCGGAATGACAGCTATCGAGTACGAGGGTTACAACTAACTCTTTTGCCACCATTTCTTCCAGGAGTTTGGCAAATTCCAAGTCGCGCAAATAGCGTGAGTTTGGTTGACCGATATCGCAGGGAACTAAGGCTTCATCTAAACCCATAGAACCCTTGAGGCTTTCAAAAATTGTTTTCGCCCGTCCGCCGTGACCGGAGTAGTGAATATATACTCTGTCTTGAGGTTGGGCTTTGGCGGTTAGTTCTTTGAATTTGGCGACGATATTTTCATAAGTTGGTAGGAGTTCCGAGGGTTCTTGGGGTTGGTTGGGATTGTCGGAAGCAGTCGCGGTGAGTTTAATAACTTGGTCGGGTGTGAGGTTGAAGGTGTCTTTTAAATAGGTTTCGACGTTGTTAATATCTCGCACGCATCCCCGCAAGTTTTTGTAGTAGTTACCTTCTGGTAAGCGATGGGGGAAGTAGAAATTGATACCGATGAGGAGGGCGTATAAGTTGGGGGTTTGGTTTGTCATGGTTGTTGCTGGGTAAGGGGTTTGGAAAATATATTTGAGATTTGAATCAACTTTTTAGCAAGATTATTCTGAGCTAAAGTTTTTTAATACCTCATTAGTAAACGGATTTTTATCCTTTTTTAGAGATTCTATCCAATCTTTTTGCTTTGTTTTTTCATTTTCATCAGTGATTAATTTAATAGATTCTTCAAAATCTACGACAGTGCCATTAAAATCACCTATTAATGCTCTGGCCACACCCCGACTCTTACGAATCCATCGGTTATTAGGTTCGAGTTGAACAGCTTTGTCACAAGCAACTATAAATTTTTGTGGTTGCTGATTAAGGCTACCCATCCAACAGAGCTTATTCCAATCACTTGCTAAATAAATTAAATTTGAGTCCAGTTTAACAGCTTTTTCAAAATTAGCAATTGCATCATCAATACGGCCCTGTAACGTTAACTGTTCACCATGCAAAAATAAAGCTGTTGCAGAAGGTTTCACTCGATCGCAGAGATGGTGGTTCTCTGATTCAATGCTATTAGGGTTATTCTGTAAATAATTTTTGAGGTGATTGCAAGCTTTTGCTTGTAAGCTATTGAGTTCTATATCCCATAATCTTACTTGACCATCCTGAACACCAGCAACAAGAAATTTCTCTTTAGGACTGAAACTAACAGAATAAATTTCTCCTGTATTGATATCAATACTATTTATTAATATACCATCAAGATTCCAAATCTTGATCTTACGATCTCTGCTAGCCGAAGCAATCATTTGACCATCTGAGCTAAAACTTACACTCTCAACTTGGGCTGAATGCCCGTAAATTGTTTTTCGGAGTGTGCCGTCTTTATTCCAAAGCTTGATTGTCTGATCCCCACTAACAGAAGCAATGATTTTGCCATCGGGACTGAAACTTACGTCTGTAACTCTTTTAGTATGACCATGCAGAATTTTTACATTTGATGCATCATTCGTACTCCACAGTCTAACCGAATTATCGGCACTTGCGGAAACTAAAGTTTTTCCATCAGGACTAAATCTAACTTTATTTACTCCAGATTGATTTTTAAAGGTTCTTAGTAGACTACGATCTTGAGTATTCCAAAGTTTGATAGTCTTATCCAAACTTGCTGAAGCAATGTTTTTACCATCAGGACTAAAAGCTACACCTTGAACAGCTTTGCTATGACTAGATTTACTACTACATTTTTTATCTTTAGTTTCTATAAAAGCATCTATTAAAGGTTGAGGTAAGTGACTATCGGCATCCCATAATTTTATGGTACAATCTGCACTAGCAGTGATCATTCTACCGTCAAGAGGACTGAAAGCTACTTCATTAACCTCTTCACTATGGCTACGAACAGTACGATTATAACAGTTTGGGTCTGGTGATTGACTCAACGTAACATCTACTAAATCTTTGTTTATGCTGTTACCATTTACATTCAACTGTTTAACAATTTTGCACTTACTGGCTGAAGCAATTCTCTGACCGTCAGGGCTAAAGCTAACATCTAAAATAGGACTCTCTGCTTCTCCAAAAGCCTGTGGAGTTTTTTTTGTATTCCATAATTTGACTGTATTGTCGTGACTGGCAGAGGCAAAAATTTTGCCATCGGAGCTAAACTTTACATCCCATACTCCATTTCCATGCCCGTTCAAAGTTTCAGAGGTCATACCCGGTCGATCCCAATACCAAAGCAGAATATGTTTGTCCCAAGTCCCGCCTGCAATTATTTGATTATCAGGACTAAAACTAAGCCCTCTTACATAATCTTTGGAAGCTTTGAGGCAACTAAATTCAATCCCATTTTGACTTTTTTTAAGTTGGTTGTCACAAATTTCTCCCAAAGTTTTTTGATCGAGAGAAAATTTTAGATCTCTAATCCAGTCATTACTTTTGCTTTCTGCTTGTTTACGCCAGAGTTTAATTGTACCATCACCACCCCCTGTTACTAACATCTTTCCGTCATGGCTAAAATCTAAACTCCAGACTCCTCTTTTACTATGTCCCCTAAGAGTACCTAATAGTTCTACATCCTTAAATGTACCATTTTGACTTCTCCAAAATTTTACACTGCCATCATGACCACCAGTAGCTAGGGTTTGATTATCTTTAAAACTCATGCTCAAAAGCCAGCCTTGATTAGCCTTTATCGAGGTTAAGGGTTGACCATCTGAACTCCACAACTTAATATTACTATCATCATCTGATGAAGCAATTATTTCTCCGTTAGGACTAAACTTTACAACTCGAACTGGATGACTATGCCTTAAGGTAGATTTAAGAACCCAAGTACCATTTTGTTGTGACCAAAGTTTAACTGTTTTATCTTTACTTGCCGAAGCTATTATTTTACCATTTGGACTAAAAGTTGCTTTCCAAATAGTGTCTTTATGCACCTCGCCAAAATCTTGTAGTAAGCGACCTTCTTGACTCCATAGGATTAAATGTTTATCATAAGCTGATGTAAGAATTTGACCATCTTTGCTAAAGCTGATACTCGTTACACCACCTTGATGTTTCTCTAAACGATTTAACTCACGAGTCTCATAAACAGCTTTTCTCAAATTCATGATTACACTATTTCGGCTAGTGGTTGTTGATAGAAATGGGGTTTTTAACTTATTTGAAGCTTTTAAAATTTCTATTAAGCCCTCAAACTCTTTATTAGATTCTAGTAGCAATTGGGAAGATGTACTTAAATTTGCAATCTCAAAGTTATATCTATTTTTGAAAACTAATCCTGTCACAAAAACTAGAGAAATTGTTAGCAATCCGAATGTAAATTTTTTAAAAATCTCTTTTCGTTTTTCTCGATTAATACTTTTCTGGATAAACTCTTGCTCCTCTATTCTAAGTTGTTCTGGATGTTTGTTTAACCAGTCTTCCGCTACGCTTAAGGGGGCCCCTCTCAATAATCCCTCATTATCATAGTTGTTATTTTTCCAATCTTGTAACAGGACTTTTAAGCGTTCTTGCCAAGTCCGAAATTGACGACTAGCATTGATCCAATCACGGAAAGTTCCCCATTCTCGAATCAGCGCTTCATGTACGACTTCGACAGTGTCTTCCTGTTCTTGTTGTCCCGTGACCACCAAGCGTGCTGGATATCCTGCTAAATAACTGACCAAATTCCAGTTCTCTTCCCCCACTTCCGCACGGGTAGCAACGCGCCGAGTGTCTTCTGTTCCTTCCCCTGGACGAACTAACTGTACAAAAATTCGCTGTGTCTGCTTTTTCTCTGTTTCACTGAGTTGTTGATAAACTTGTTCTGCATGATTAGCAATGGCTTTTTTGACACCACCAATTTCTTCATAAGCTTGATGAGTTAATTCTCGATTGACTTGCTTTTCCCACAACCGAGTCAGGGCAAATTCTAATAAGGGTAAATTTCCGGGTTCTTGACCTACATCATCAAGAATACGTTGAGTTAATTGTGTTTCTAATTGCACTTCTAACTTGTGAGCAGGTAATTCAATCGCTTGTTGTAATTCCCCTCGTTTCATAGAACTCAAGAATTGCGGTGTGAATTCCTGTAAGAGATCCTTAAATCGAGGATAGGAAAGTACATAACCAAAAAAATCAGCCCGTAACGTTAAAACTAATGTGATGCTTTTTTCAGAAATAGCAGTGAGTAGCTCGTCGATAAACTGTTTTTGTTCTTGCTTCTCTAAACAAAGGGTGTAAAGTTCTTCAAATTGGTCTGCAACTAATAATAACTTTTTGCCTGGATTCTTTGTCAAAACACGAGACGCTACCTGTTGTAAAGTGATTCTACCTTGCTGCATATCACTACCTAATGCGACTGATTCCCGCAGTTTTTGAGTTTCACCTGCTTCTGGTTCTAATTGCCGTACCAAGGCAAATGCCAAGGCAGAAAAGGGTTCTTTCCCCGGTCGAAAAGTTTCAATTAACCAGTTTCTCTCTTTTCGCAACTTGGGAATTACTCCTGCAAATACTACAGATGATTTACCACTGCCACTAGGGCCAATCACGCCAACTAACGGTTGTTTATGTGTGACTTCCACTAAATTATTGACAAATTTTTCTTGACCAAAAAAGAAGTCTGCATCTTCTTCACCAAAGGCAGATAGTCCCTGGTAGGGGTTAGGAGGAATCTCATCTTCAAAATTAATTGAAATCTCATCAGTGGCAGAGGCAGTTAACTTTTTTTTCTTCAGAACAGGAGTTTCATTCTCCAAGAAACTTATCATCTGTGAACAACCTAACTCGTAGGCTTCTTCCACTTCATATCCAGCAGCGATCGCATCATAAAACCCTACAGCAAAGGCAAGGGCTGCTCGATCTCCGACGGCTCGATTCATGCCAATGACATAATTAACGTATTGGCTAATTGCCTCGGCCTGTACTTCGGAATAACAAGCATTGAGAATTACACAATCTACACCTTTCTGGGCAAACAATTTAAACATACTAGCTAGGGCGTTTGTCTGCACCAGCGCCATTTTTCCGGTATCGTCTTCTAGGACAATTCCATCTGCTCCAGCACCATGCCCGCAAAAGTGGACTATGTTGGGTTGATAATCTAAAATCGCTCGGTAAAAGTCACGGGAACGCACGGCCCATTTTTGTTGTAATTTATACTGATCTCGCTTATTTGCTCGTCGCAATCCTTCGTCAATTTCCCGGATCTCTTGATCCAATCGCAGGGGAGCGGTATTCGTGGGATTGGCTGCCAGAATCAGAATTGTTTTGACTGTGTTGTTGTTAGTCATGGCTTCGGAAATTGCTCTGGTTTTCTGGAGCTTTTATTTCTGTTTGCTTGAGGAGATTTATTTTACTTAAACGGGTAAAGGTCTTTGTATTTCTATACGGTGCTGTCTTAGTATACCAAACTGGCAATAAAATCTTTGCTCGCGTTAAGTAACTTTACAGTGTGACAGAATGTACAGCTATCATAACCAGTGGGATTGATTTGTTTAAGTTCTTCAACAAACTTAACTGTGTTTGCTTGATTTCCGGTTTGATAGTAACTTTCTGGCGATTTAAATATTACCATAAAGAATTGGTTTAAAGCCTCTCCCTTGTATGGAGAAATTAAAAGAAGACTATTCATTACTCGAATCCTCTTCCTTCCAAGTAGAGGTCGCTATCAACTGTCAACTGTCAACTGTCAACTGTCAACTGAAATACTTAGCAGCAGTTTGAGGGGTCGATCGCACTTGTCTAAAGAATGGTTAAGATTTCTGATGTGTAGCTCTGCCTTGGTTAAGCTATATTGACGGGTTTTCACTCATCAGCTTCGCAGGCAAAGGATAATCAGTAATATTCTAGTTAACAATAGTCGGGAGATAAGTAATCATGGCAGAAATTGAAGTTATTGTAGAAAGTTTGTGGGAACTTGATGAGGATCAGCTAGCAGCACAAATTGGCGATCGCGCTCAAGCCATAGAGGATGATGTGGCTGGACGTGGAACAACAGGAATAGACCCAGCTTCCCTGGATTCGATTGATGTGAATGTTGGCGCTAGAGCATCGATCGATCTCAGGCTCCTAGAAACTGGCCAGCGGTTGTTCGATGGCGTAAACCCCTTAGTTTACGATCTGATGTGCAAACCGCTGGGAAACGATCCACAGACTCAGAAAATCCTCGATGAAGCGATCGGCCAGAATTACACTAAAGCTGCTGGGATGTTAGCTCCTGTTCTCATCTCTGGACTGGGACTTGCTCCTGCTATTGCTACTCTCGTCGCTACGTTGATTATCAAAAAGATTGCCAATTATAGCGCTACTGCAATTTGTGACAATTGGAAGCAAAACCTGCCCAAACCCACAAGCTGAGCTATAAACGGAACTTCCACCGAAGGCGGTGGAAGTTCTGTTAGAGGTTTGGTGAACTCGATCGCGCGCTAACACTTCAACCTATTTGTTCGCGGGTTTTGAGAGCGACAATTCCGTCGGGCTTCAAACCTTTTTTCTGCTGAAATTCCTTGACTGCTGTATCTGTTCCCGGCCCAAATTCACCGTCAGCGCCAACTACAACGCCAGCTTTGTTCAAAGCTTCCTGAAGCTTGATCACATCTGAGCCTTCCATTCTCGGCATCGCCAAGCGCAAGGTTCTGGGGTTGTCATCCCACGGCGCTTTAGCAAACCCTTGAGCAGGCGATTGATTAAGTGCATCCTCGGTTTGGGGGCCAAAGCCGCCATCCTCGCCAATCTGTGAATCAGGGTTGTTCAGATTCCAAAGCTGCTGAAATGCGAGTATTGAGTTACTGCGAAGATCGATCGTCCCGTCGCCTATGTAGTCGAAGTGAGGCGGATCGCCCGGTAATGGCTCCCAGCCATATGGTATCAAATAAGATTCCCAGCCTCTGGCATCTTCAATGTCGATCGCTAGCCCTGTTTGGTGATTGCTGGTGCCTGGTGGCGCTACAGGATTAGAGTTGTTGAAGCGATCGTTATACAATAACATTTGCTGGGCGATCGTGCGGTAGGCAGAGTTCACCTCCATCGTTTGACCTCGATCTTGAATAGCTCTCTGAAGTGCCTCTTTTGCCGGGGTTTGTACGTAGGGAAAAGCTGCATCCAGCAAGTCTACATTAAGGTCATCAAAACTGACAAAGGCATCTGGCATCATCAGTTGCAGTTGATAAATCAACTGTTGAGATAAGCCATTGACCACCGCAGTCGAAGACTTGGGGGCATCTTGGAGCAATCCCGGGAAACTGCCTCTAAGTTCCAACATATCCCGTTGGACAAATTCTTCACAGGCTTCGATAATTACAGGTTGATTAAATAGAATGTCGCTTGAGTTAGTCATGGTTTTATCCAATCTATTTGAATTTGGTCAGTCCTGGATTCATAAACTCTATCCGTCGGGGATGCACACCGCACCTTACCTCCACAGAGCTTGTGAAAATTACTTGATCGTGTAAGTCTAATTGGTTATACAATCGATTTTATAGTCCCAATTCTTGGCGTGTTTGGGCGCCGACAACACCATCCGCCGTTAGCCCTTTTTGCTGTTGAAACTGTCGCACAGCACGATCGGTGTCTTTACCAAAAACGCCATCTGCTGAAACATTTATTCCTGCCGCGATCAGGGCTTCTTGCACTTGACGCACCTCCTCACCTTCCATTATTGGCTCGGTAAGTGTGAGAACCCGAACTTCAGGCATTCCTAAAAACAGAGCTTGCTCGGCCAAGCGCCTGCGTGTCAGCCCTGGCCAGGGTTCACCATTGACTTTATTCCACACAGGAAACTGATTGGCTGCTCCTTGATAATCCCCGTTGTTCAATAGCTTCAGAAGAGTTGAACCTCCAAAACCTTCTGTTCCTGGGCCCACGTTGAAACAGAAGCAAACCAGTGCAGAAAACTGGTTGTCATCGATCTCAACTTCAACGGCATCCTCAACATAGGATTCAAACTTTTCTAAATCTTCCCTCAGCAATTCTTCTGCTTGCGTTTGGCTAATAGTCAGTTCTGGATAAACATCATCGCCCGTGTGTCCGTAACCAATTGTCCAAACTCCACCGCCATCATCATAAGCAGTGAGTTCACATCCTTCAAAGGTAGTGAGAAGCTTGAAACCTTCTTGATTGATATGCTTTGAACCTCTGGGTTCTACCACATCAGGAGGTTGTTCGTCTGGAGGATGAATATGATATGTTTTAGCCACACTGAAGCTTAAAGCATCAATTAATGCTTTTACTTCCCCATTAGTCTCCGTGACTTTAATAGCTAGGTCGTCTTTGATTTCGTATACGTGACCATCGCCGAAGAGTTCCAACGATCTTTTTGGCATTTTAGTTTTTCCTTTTTACAAGGTAGGTTCAGTGACAAGAGGCATCTTGAGTAGCCGAACGCAAAAGTTTTGCCTATTTTCAAAATGAGTTAAAAGAGTCTATTAATTAATGATTTCGATCAAAAGTCTTGGCTTGACTGGTAATTTGGTTATTATATAGGTCTGTTCCACAGTCATGTTCGCGATTTACGCAAACCTTTACAAAAATTCATTCACCTTGACAATCGGCTTACCCAATCTCTCTGATTCACTACGCGCAGTTTTGGCTCATATTCCCCAGATGTAACTCATCTTATTGCAATAGTCCCGACTGTTTTTGATTTGCAGTCTGAAACCCTGAATTTCCCGGAAAGTAACTCGATATGTAAAGCTATCATCAGAAGAGCGACTTTTCGTCAGCACTTACGAAAAGTGGTTTGACTCGCGAATTATAGCGGCTTCAGTCCTCGAATTTATGCGGACTGAAGTCCTCATTACGAACCTGTTTTACTGTTCTTGGCTAGACAATGTAAGGAGAATCGATCGCCTTTGCCCGATTAATCGCCACCAAAGTCTGGTAAATCAAAACCGAAATCTCAGCGCGGGTAATATCCCGCTGCGGCGAAAGCCAATCGCGGGAAGGATAATTAACCACAATCTTCAAAGCTGTTGCTGTGGCGATCGCACTTAAAGCATAATTAGGAATCTGAGAGCGATCGATGTAAACTTTCAAAGAATCAGGATTGCCGCCCTTGAGTTCCAAACCGTTAACCAAAGATACGATCGCCTCACTCTTAGTCAAATTCTGATTCGGGCCGAACTTCAACCCCGGAAACCCCGCCAAAAAGCCGCCCCGATTTGCCCGTTCGATCGCACTTCTCGCCCAAAAACTAGCAGAAACATCAATAAAATTTGTAGCCGGCGCCCTCGGAATCGGACTAAACGCACTCACCAACAGCGCCGCATATTGAGCGCGATTTAAACTGTCATTAGGCCGAAAAGAACCGTCAGGAAAACCGCTAATTATATTCGCCGCAGCCAAAGCTTCAATAAACTTCTGTGCCCAATGTCCAGAAATATCGCTGAACACCGCACCCCCGATATTCGGATTGCCGCCGCCCTTTCTCACCGCAGCTTGCACAGCTTTAAAAGCATTCACTTTCCCGTAACCAAACCAATCGCTGCGGCCGTTGTTAGGATCGTAATTTCCCATGCGATTGCCCAACTGGGGATCGGGATCGGGATCGACAATTTTCTCAGCAGTTTGTTCGAGAATTCCCCGCACTTCCCGCGCTGTCAAACGGGGGTTAGCCGAAAGTATCAACCCTGCAACCCCAGCGACTACTGGAGTGGCGCTGGAAGTACCGCCAAAAGTATTAGTATAGTCCCCCCAGTCGTAGCCCCGATCGCCCACTCGATCGGCTGTAAACACCCCCAAACCGGGCAAATACTGCGTCACCTCCGGCGGCGTGACGATAAATCCGGTTTCTGGCAGCCAAGTCCCCGGCGGCGCGTTGTTGCTGGGGGCGCAAACCGAGATGCTGGTGCCCCAATTGCTGTAAGCTGCTTTTTTGTTGAGAGAAGTGGAAGCGCTGACGGCAATTACGTCTGGGTGAACGGCAAATCCTGCCAGCCATCTAGTTTGACCCTCCAGGATGTTGTTGGGCCAGCCCTTCTCGTTAACAGTACCGTTGACTGGGCGGTTGGCATTCCCCGCAGCGAACAGAATAACGCAGCCTCTGCCGCCCCGCCCTTGGGTTGCTGCTTTGGTGATGACTGCACTCTGCCGCAGGGAAAGGGGATAGTAAACTGCCGCAGGCCCCCAACTGCAAGAAATGACGGCGGCCCCTTTTGCGATCGCCCAATTAAATATTTTTTCGACAGAATCGTCATCGAGAAAACCCGTGGTACGGATGGGCATCAGGGCGCAGCCGGGGGCGACGCCGACAATGCCTTTGCCGTTTTCTTCAGCAACGGCGACGCCGGCACAACTTGTGCCGTGGTTGTCTGAGTCGGCTACGGGCATCGGGGAAGTGTCGCCGTCTTTGAAATCGATGGGTGAGACGATTTTGCCTTGGCCTTGAAAATCTGGGTGGGTGATGTCAACTGCATCGTCGGCGATCGCAATTACGATCGATCGAACTCCGCGAGTCATATCCCAAGCTGGTTCGGCATAAATTTGAGCACCGCCGACAAGTTGGTTGCCGCCTTTGTTATTGAGATACCACTGTTTGGGATAAAGCGGATCGCGGGGCGTGTAATGCTGCTGCGTCTCTACTAAAATGTTGGGTTCCGCTACCAGAACTTCTGCATATCTTGTCAGGCGGTTGGCAATTTTGATCGGGTTTTCTGTTGCTTGTTTGGTGACTTCGCCGACGAAGGTGTTGGGAATTCCTTCTACTGGCCGGACTATTTTTAAAGCTGCTGCATTGGCGATCGCCTTTCGCGATTGTTCGTCTACTTGTTCGCCAAATTGAATGGTAATTTGGTCGGTTATATAAAAGAATGTACTCGGATTGTTCGCGGGGCAATAGACGTGGCTGGCAAAAGCTACGGCATCGCTGGCGCGGGCTGCTTGCATTGCTGCTTCTAGACTAGAGGGTGAAACGAGATATTCTTCGAGATTGCTTTGGCCGATGCGGCGGTTGAGTTTTGCCCCAGTTGTTGCAGCCCAATCGTTTGAGGCTGATGCTGTTGATGAGGGGCGGACTGTAAAGCGGTTGGGAACTTTTGACAGCAGCAATTCATCGCCACCGCGCTGCAAAATCAGTGCCAGACTTTCATCTGGGACTCCAATTCCTTGATAATTTTGGAGAGTGTCGGAGGTGGGTTTGCTGGGTTGTACCATCAGAAATGTTCCTGTTTGATTTTGATGTAGTCTTACCGAAAAACTGGGTCTAAAGCCCCGTCCTTTTAGGACGGCTTTAATTAACTTTAGTTTTTGTTTGAGTTGTCTAGGGGAGCATCCCAGTTGAGAACTAAGCAGAAATACTTAAGGAAAATTCCCCGTTAAGATAAGCACAGCGTAAGCGAAG
>NZ_JAUBRI010000193.1:0-1121 GCF_036701795.1 Microcoleus sp. N9_A1 | reverse complement strand
GCTACCGTGTACACACAAGTCCAGCTAGAGCGGTTTTCCAACCAATGAAGATAGCTTCAAACTGTTGAAGACCATGTACAAAGGTAGGTAGACCAGGGGGTCTTTGAGAGCGATAAGAAGACCAGCCACCAAGCCTAGCAATTAACCAAGTTGCCCAAGGCAAAGTGGCTAGAGGATAGGGATTTTGTTGTTTTTGAGTGCGACCTTCGAGAGTCGGTGCAAGCTGGGCAAGACATTGCTGTTGTTGGTCAGAGAAAGTCACCGATGCGGGAATTGCTGGATTGTCTCGTCCTTCAACCATCTTGCCGGTGCCGACAGCAACGGACAAAGCCAAGATAGTCAGACGTTGAATCGCAGCGATTGACTCAAGTTGACTGGTCTCGATATCTAAACCAACCGTTTTGAGCATGGCAAATAACTGCTCGATGCGCCATCGCCAGCAGTACCACTTAATCACCTGTAAAGCTTGTTCAAATAACATAATTGAGTGAGTAGTCATCAATCGCCAATGTATGGGTGATTGACCGAGTGGAGGGTTAACTTCCAGAGCTTCTACCGCATAAAGAGTAATACTTGGAGGGTAATCTTCTCGACTAAGATTGGCTGGGCGTTGAATTTGAACCGAAGTATGACGGACACTCAATAACGCCTCTCGCGCTGTGCGCCCACGGCGAGGGTCGGCTGTGACCATGATCCTGTAGGTACCAACACAGGGCTGGGCGGACAGATGAGTGTAAAGAGATTGTGGCTGACCAAACAGGCACCGATC
Source organism: Microcoleus sp. N9_A1 (assembly GCF_036701795.1). Classification (NCBI taxonomy): domain Bacteria; kingdom Bacillati; phylum Cyanobacteriota; class Cyanophyceae; order Oscillatoriales; family Microcoleaceae; genus Microcoleus; species Microcoleus sp. N9_A1. The sequence continues at coordinate 352 of NZ_JAUBRI010000193.1, read as the reverse complement.
TTGATAAACTCTGACTAGAACATGGTTGTAACGATCTGGGACTGTCGCCCATTCTTCATATAGGTCAGCTTCGCGGTCGCCTATATGAGTGACTAATCGCGCATCCCCAAGCATCAAGCAGCGTTGGCTGCGTTCAGCGGCGGCTAACCATTTGTAAGATTCTTTCTGTTCGATTGGTCGCTGAGAATATTTCCGTTCGTGTTTGTCGGGTCTGTTTGCTGCTCTCGTCCAGAGCTGCACGTTGCTCAGCCCCAGCGGGAAACCGTTTTGAGCATCCACCACTAGAGTTGGATGAATGAAAAATCCCACATCTGTGTTGTTCCCGACTACGCCCACTCCTTCTGGTTTTAAC
>NZ_JAUBRI010000019.1:107696-109428 GCF_036701795.1 Microcoleus sp. N9_A1 | reverse complement strand
TAGTCTACCCGGACAGGGCAGACTTGATTACCTCTTCTATTCTACATTCCCCCCTGACAATTAATCCACCCTGCCTACTCCCCCTTAAGAAGGGGGGATAAGAGTCTTATCAAAGTCAACCCCTACTCCCCTTCTTAAGGGGGATTTAGGGGGATCGAGATATGTGCAACTTCACATTAAATTGGTATTACGATTGCTTTGTTCCTCGCAATGACATTACCAAGGACTCCCAATCATCGTAAATCCCGCCCAATAATAAGGATGGGAGAAGTTTTCATTAGTCAGTTTAGCTAATTCTGGTGGCAATTCTAACTCCTTATTTAAGTTTGACGAAATTAAACGGCCATTTTCAATGCGAACTTGACCTTTGATCATAGCAATTTGAGCCTGCCGCAAAGCTTCGGCTTTAATCGGCGCGACTTTTAAGTGATGGTAAAATTCAGCCATTAACCCTAAAGTACCTTCATCGCTGACGTACCAAAGACTCGCCAAAACTGACTTCACCCCTGCTTGCACAGCTAACCCCGCAAAACCTAATTCGGTGTCATTATCACCCACAGCAGTTTTACAAGCGCTCAACACCAATAACTCAACTTTAGGTGGATCATTCCAGCCTAGTTCGCGCACGCGATCGAGTGTTAACCTGCTATCTGATAACTGAATATAAGAATTGCTCGGTGCTCCTGACTTAAATTCTCCGTGAGTGGCGAGGTGAATAATCCGAAAGGCTTGGGCGGTGCGTTGCGACCTAAGATTGTTGAGAGTAAAGGTTTGGTTGAGGAAGGATTGGCCTTTCCATTCGGAGGCAATAGCATTAAGTTCTGCAGGCACTGCTGGCAAGGGTTGGTTATTGGTAAATTGTGAGGCTCCCATTGCTAAAACTTCAGCATTTTTAACACTTTCATAGCTAGTATCGGTTAAGTTGACGCTGGGAATGAGTCCGATGCTGTACTTTTCTACTAGAAATTGAGAACCGTCATGGAGGGCGGCTAAGGGGAGCGATCGCAACCCCGCATCCATACTAAAAACTAGCGTATCGATGCCCTGAGCTTTCAACTCAGCTTCCAAGGGGGCAATCATCCACTGGTAAAGTTGTTGGGATGCTGGCAAATAGCTCTGAGTATTGAGGTTTCTGGGATTAAGGAGTTCCGACCTGAAGTTAGCAACGACTTGCATCAAAGTTTCGCGCTTAGCTGTGGGGATGGCTTTATGAATTGGGATGCCTGTAGGGGGAACGATGATCAGGTCTAATTGTTCAGGGCGGGATAAAGTGTAAATAATGGCTGGTTTTTTACCAGTTTGGCTGGCCATCGCTCTAGTTACTTCCTGTATAGCTGCAAAAGATTGCAAGTCCCGCCCGATTTCCTGGTTGACGTATGACCCCACTTGTTCGGTATAGGAGATATCTATAAAGACACTGGCTTGAGGGATATCGCCTTTATCTACCAGCCGTGTGAGATCGCTGGGGCTAACTATATTTAGAGACGATGCCGTTTGGACAACTTCGCTTTCCCAATCGGATCTGTAGTTAAAAAGAGATTCAATTCTATTAATGCTATTCAGGTTGTCAGATTGGACGATCGCATTAGTAATTGAGATATCCGGTAAGGGAAAGGCGGCACCAAGAGACGGAGATAAAGTTGGTGTCGGAGTAGATAATGGCATCGGGGCTAGCATTTCAGGCGCAATGGAGGGCACAAGCAATATCGGAGACGGTATTGCTTGTGGAATT
>NZ_JAUBRI010000019.1:57066-107596 GCF_036701795.1 Microcoleus sp. N9_A1 | reverse complement strand
GGCGCGGGTGATGGCGTTGGTTCTGGTATTAAAGATGGCGCGGGTGATGGCGTTGGTTCTGGTATTAAAGATGGCGCGGGTGATGGCGTTGGTTCTGGTATTAAAGATGGCGCTGGTGATGGTGTTGGTTCCGGTGTTGGAGATGGTGTTGGAGATGGTGTTGGTTCCGGTGTTGGTTCCGGTGTTGGAGATGGTGTTGGAGATGGTGTTGGTTCCGGTGTTGGAGATGGTGTTGGAGATGGTGTTGGAGATGGTGTTGGAGATGGTGTTGGAGATGGTGTTGGTTCCGGTGTTGGTTCCGGTGTTGGTTCCGGTGTTGGTTCCGGTGTTGGTTCCGGTGTTGGAGATGGCGCGGAAGTAACGATCGCAATATTGCCCTGAGTGTAAGTGCTAGGCGGCACCGGCACCGCGAACTGTGGCGAAATTGTCTCGGAACCTGATGTAATGGCTCCCGCCGTCCCATTCGTTGTCGCATCACCGACAATAAAAGGTGTAGTCGTGCCCCCTGCGTGGCGAATAGTAATCGCGCCGCCACTTGTGCCATTAGCGCTGGAAATGCTCGCATTTACACCGTTACTATCTGTAAAAGTGCCGCTGACTGTGAGAAGATTGCCAGCCGTGAGGTCAATACTGCCGCCAGTAGACTGAAGAGTGCCTGTAACGGCGATGTCGCTGGCAGCTTTGAGAGTAATATTACCGCCAGAAGTGGCGATCGCATCCAGCGCAATGTCCCCTCCCGACTCCAAAATCACAGGCCCGCCTGCTGTCGAAATCGCTCCCACTCCGATACTATTGCCCGAAGCAACACCTGGTGAAGCAAAAAATGTCTCCCCTGCGGTGACATTCGGCGGCAGATTCGCAGGATTCGCCAGAGTCGAAACGCCCGATCGCAGAATTAAAGCTGCACTACCTGAAAGCACCGCCGCATCTGGATCGGCGGAACCTGACAAAGTAGTATCTGGCCCAGTAATAGTAATATCTCCCGCCGCGATCGCGCCTTTTGCTTCTACCTTAAGTGAGGTTCCAGTATAATCCCCAAATCTCACATCTCCCTCGGAGCTAATAATCGGGTCGAACAAACTCACAAACCTGCCGCCGTTGCCAGACAATGTGAGAACACTTACATTACCACCCGCAGCGAAGTGAGCATCGCCCGAAACATTGCCGTTACTCAATAAAGTGATATCCCCTGCGGATTGGAATGCAGGGTTAGGGTAATTTAGGGCGAAGATATCAATATTTTGATTGCCTTGTATAGTAAGATTGCCGCCTGCGATCGCCCTGAAAGGATAACTGCCATCCCGCACCCGCACCGTATCTCCTGCCAACAGATACAAATTGTTCTCAGTAAGTAGCTGGCTTTCTACCAAAGTGAGATTACGTGCTGCCGAGAGTGTAGCATTCTGACTATTAACAGTAGAATTAGCGATCGCCACATCTCCGCTTTCCACCCTCAAACCCGCCGTCAAAACGACTTCTCCAGCACCGTTAACGGAGATACCAGTAGCAGATTTCCCACCTGCACCCGCAAGCAATTGCGGAAGAGACAAAGGCAGAGATAATTGCCCACTCTGTGCCAACAATTCCCCGTTAACAACCCCTATTTCTAAACTTAATAAATGCCCTTGTTGACTAATCCGAACTGTATTCTCACCAGGGACAGCAGCGACAATAATATTACCTTGAGGAGCATTCAGGGAACCAGTGTTGACAACTGTGCCGCCAATCAAAGCTATACTTTGTATCGGCACAACAGTTAAACTACCTGCATTAATAATGCTTCCCGGCTGGCTGAGATTAAAGTAAAAAGTGTTCGGAGTTCCTATCAGCGTACTGTAATCGTTCGCTCCAGCCACATTGAATAAACCGGAATCAAAACCGATGTTAGTAGCAGTAGTAGCTGTAAATGCAGCCGGAAGATTCAAGCTAGCATTAGGGCCAAAGATAATGCCCGAAGGATTTATTAAAAACAGATTGGAATTGCCGCCACTTACTTGAATTAAACCATTAATAATAGAAGGATTGCCGCCTACTACCCGACCCAGAATGTTGCGAATAGCGGGATTAGAGATAAAATTAGCAATCTGCCCTTCGGTAAGCCCAAACTGTTGAAAACTGTGGAAAAGATTCGCTCCATCTCTAGAAGTTTGGCCGCCTGTGATATTCAAGCGATCGCCGTCGGGTGTGACAGTAGTGCCAGTGCGATCGGGTGCGGGAACAATGGGTTGTGCTTGTACTACCGCTGTACTCAAAATAGTGGCTGCGATCGCTACCATTGCAGCACCCTGTATAGAAAAGAAGGCTAGTTTCATTAGCTTTTAGCTGGCAGAACACCTATCTGAACAATTATAACTTTAAGGTATTAGCTGCTCAGTGCGGTCAACTGCGGCGTAGATTTAGCGATTAAGAGCTTAGTCACCATCAGGGCGGTTGCTTTACCTAAAAATCACATTCTGTACCCTCAACTGTCACGATCGGTTTTTACTTATTTTTATCCAGCAGTAAATCTATAAATTATACCTTTGCATAGTAGATTGACTGAGAAAAAAGTTTTTTAAGGCATTAGTTTAAAAATAGAGTTTTTTGCGTAATTATGCGGTGTGATACCCCAGGCTGCGTAATGTGGGCTGGAAATCAAAGCAAAAGTGCGATCGACTGTTGATGCACCATACAAATTAGGCGATCGAAATCGGGGCTACCAAAAAGTATTCGCAGGCTGCTGCCCGAAAAACTAAACATTTGTGACAAAAACAAAACTTTTGCCTTTCTCAGGTGCTATTCTATACACAAAGCTGGTGCGTTTTGACTGCGCGTTAATTTTTAGCCTAAAAATCAATATGCTGTCCATTCCAGGCATTGCCGTCGTGACACTTCTCTATGAAAGTGTTAACTCTCTGGTTTACCGGGCTATTCGGGAAGCAGATAACCAGCCGATTATCCTCAAACTTCTCAAAGAGAGCTACCCCACACCTCAAGAATTGGTGCGCTACCGCACGGAATACCGCATCACCCAAGAGTTGAAAGAGGCGGGAGTCGTGCGAGTTTATGACTTGCAAAAATACCAAAACAGCCTGATGATGTTTTTAGAGGACTTTGGCGGCGAATCCTTGAAAATATGGATGCAGCAGCGAAAGTTTAGCCTCAAGGAGTTTCTGCAAATTGCGATCGCCACCACGGAAGCATTAGGTCAAATTCACAACGCAAATATCATTCATAAAGATATTAACCCCTCGAATATTGTTTATAACCCGGAAACAGAACAATTAAAAATTATTGATTTTGGCATTTCCACTCAGCTAAGCCGAGAAACACCGATACTGAAAAACCCCAACGTTATTGAAGGCACCCTCGCTTACATATCGCCGGAACAAACTGGCAGGATGAATCGCACTCTCGATTACCGCACTGACTTTTACTCGCTGGGCGTCACCTTCTACGAATTGCTGACAGGAAAACTGCCTTTTGAGACAGACGATGCTTTAGAGCTAGTTCACTGCCACATTGCTAGACAGCCAGTTCCTCCGCACGAAATTGAGCCAGAAATTCCCCTAATTGTCTCGCCAATTGTCAGTAAACTGATGGCGAAGAATGCGGAAAACCGCTATCAAACTGCATTCGGGCTCAAGCAGGATTTAGAAACTTGTCTGTTTCAATTACAAGCAACGGGTAACATTGAGCAGTTTACCTTGGGAACACTGGATATTACAGACCGTTTCCTAATTTCCGAAAAGTTATACGGTAGGGAAACTGAAATTTCTCATCTATTAGCGGCCTTTGAACGAGTTAGTACAGGTAGCGCCGAAATGATGCTGGTGGCTGGCTTCTCTGGCATTGGTAAAACCGCAGTAGTGAACGAAGTCCCTAAGCCGATCGCCAGACAGCGGGGCTATTTTATTAAAGGTAAATACGACCAATTCCAGCGAAATATTCCCTTCAGTGCATTTGTGCAAGCATTTCGGGAATTGATGGGACAATTATTATCAGAAAGTGATGCTCAGGTACAAACATGGAAAACCAATATTCTGACAGCAGTGGGTGATAGCGGGCAAGTGCTGATTGAGGTAATTCCTGAGTTAGAACGCATTATTGGCGCTCAAAGTCCTGCACTAGAACTGTCGGGGAGTGCCGCCCAAAATCGCTTCAATATGCTGATGCAGAAATTCGTGCAAGTATTTACCACCGCTGAACATCCCTTGGTGATGTTTTTGGATGATTTACAGTGGGCAGATTCGGCATCCCTGAAGTTATTACAACTGTTGATGCAGGATAGGGGGCATCTGTTAGTGTTAGGTGCTTATCGGGATAATGAGGTGTCACCTACTCATCCGTTTATGTTGACGGTGGATGAGATTGTGAAGTCTGGGGCAGTGGTGAATACTATTACCCTGCAACCGTTGAGTTTAGCAGATCTCAATCAGTTGGTAGCAGATACGCTGATTTGCGATTTATCTTTGGCCGGGCCCTTGACAGAATTGGTTTATCAAAAAACCAAAGGTAATCCCTTTTTCTCGACTCAATTCCTCAAGTCGCTTTATGAAGATGGTCAAATTATCTTTGACCCCCCTCAGTCCCCCCTTAGTAAGGGGGGAAGTAAAGGGGGGTGGCAGTGCGATATTGCTCAAGCTAGACTTACCCACGCCTCGGATGTGGTGGAGTTTATGGCGGTGCAATTGCAGAAGTTGCCTGCCCAAACTCAGGAGGTTATTAAACTTGCCGCCTGCATTGGAGCGCAGTTTGATTTAGATACCTTGGCAGTAGTCAGCGAAGAACTACCCGAACAAACAGCATCAGCACTTTGGAGAGCATTACAAGAAGAACTCATTTTACCCATTACAGAAGGCTATAAATGCTTCATTCCAACAGATGCTCAATCCAATACTGAGTCTGTTACCAATCCAACTTATCGCTTCCTGCACGATCGCGTCCAGCAAGCCGCTTATTCATTGATTCCCGACAACCAAAAACAAGCCACTCATCTCAAAATCGGACAGTTACTCCTACACAAATATTCGGATACAGAAAAAGAAGAAAAGCTCTTTGATATTGTGGGGCATTTAAATCAAGGAATTGAGTTAATCAATCAATTAAGCGAACGAGAAGCCTTAGCCCTACTCAACTTAGAAGCGGGAGGTAAGGCAAGAAGTTCTACCGCCTATGCTGCGGCAAATATCTATCTGCAAACAGGGATTGAGCTGCTGAGGGCCAACTGCTGGCAAAGTCAGTATGAGTTGACCCTGAACCTCTATGTTGCTGCTGCTGAAGTCGCGTATTTGAATGCTGACTTTGATGGCATGGAGCAGATTGCAGCACAAGTGTTACAGAATGCACAGACAATCTTGGACAAAATCAAAATTTACGAAATTCAAATCGTCGCACAGACAGCACAGAGCAAGACGTTAGAAGCGATTGCAGTAGCCAGAGATGCACTATTGCAATTGGGGGTTGAACTCCCCACCGAAGCTGACGAAGCCTTGATTGGTAAAGCGCTACAGAGCCTTGCAAGCCAACTAAGCGGCAGAAAAATTGAGGAACTAATCGATCTGCCTGTGATGAGCGATCCTCAGACTCAGGCAGCTATGCCAATATTGGCCATGTTATTTGCACCCATTCTCCAGGGAATTCCAGGCTTAGTGCCCCTACTGAGCTCCACGATGGTAAGTTTATCGCTCCAATTTGGGAATGCACCCGCATCAACAGTGGGCTATGCGATTCACGGGCTTGTATTAAGTGCCTTTTTGGGAGAGGCAAAAACGGGCTATAGCTTTGGTAAATTGGCATTGAATTTGCTCGATCAAGTCAATGCACGAGAATTTAAGTGCATTACTCATAATATGTTTGGGGCATTTATTCAGCATCATCAAAATGCTATGAGGGCAGGGATACCAACCCTGAAAGAGGGCTTTATAGCTGGCATGGAAACTGGCGATTTTCTTAACGCTGGCTACAACATAGCTACTTACAGCTACATCAACTTTTTTGGTGGGGTAGAACTGGATACTTGGGAACCGGAACTTGCCGGCTACAGTGCTACCTTGGCTCAGGTTAAGCAATATTCTGCTCAGACTTATTTGCATATGGAGCAGCAGATGTTGCATAACTTGAGGGAAGTTTGTACTCTGTCGGATTGCTTAATCGGAATTGCCTATGATGAAACGGTGATGATTCCTAAGCACTATCAGGATCGTGAATTCAGTGCGATCGCTCTTGTCTACATTTACCAACTACTGCTTGCCTACTTATGGGGCAATTATCCGGCTGCCTTAAACCACATTTGCCAAGTCAAGCCGTATTTGATGGCATTATCGGGATTGGTTCATGTTCCCGTTTTCCATTTTTATGCAGCTCTGACGCACTTGGCACTCTTCCCCACACAGCCAGAAACCGAGCAAGCTGAAGTTCTTACTCAGGCGGAAGCCCATCAAACTATTCTGCAACAGTGGGCGCAAAATGCTCCGATGAATCATCTGCATAAATGGTATTTGGTTGAGGCCGAAAAACATCGCGTTTTGGGTAATAAAGCCGAGGCGATTGAAATGTACGATCGCGCAATCTCCCTCGCTAAAGAAAATCAATTCCTCAACGAAGAAGCTCTTGCCAACGAACTAGCCGCCAAATTTTATCTAGAATGGGGCAAAGAAAAATTTGCCCAAATGTACATGATTGAGGCGTATTATTGTTATGTTCAATGGGGAGCCACTGCTAAGGTAACAGATTTAGAAACGCGATATCCCCAGTTACTGTCAGCAATTCAATCGGGAATAAAAAACACTAAAACTACCGCAACAGTGACGGCCCTTGGTTCGGGTAGTAATCTAGATATCACCACGGTGATGAAAGCTTCTCAGGCGATTTCCGGTGAAATTCTGCTGGATAAACTACTGTCTAGCTTGATGAAAATTTTGATGGAAAATGCGGGGGCGCAACGAGGCTATCTGATTTTGTCCAGCCAAGGAACGCTGTTAATTGAAGCTGAAGGGACAATAAATTCTGAACAAGTCACCGTTTTGCAGTCAATCCCCGTTGAAAATTGTCAAGAACTTTCCTCCGCAATTGTCAATTATGTGGCCCGCACTCAAGAAAGCGTGGTACTGGATGACGCTTTCCGAAAAGGACAATTTACTAACGACCCCTACATCCGAAAAAATCAGCCCAAATCAATTTTATGTGTGCCGCTGATTAACCAATCTCAAATTATCAGTATTGTTTACCTAGAAAACAATCTGACAGCGGGAGCTTTTACGCCAGAAAGAGTGGAACTATTAAAAGTGTTATCTGGACAAGCGGCTATTTCAATTCAAAACTCTAAGCTTTATACAGAAGTCCGCGAAAGTGAGAACAGACTGACTCAATTTTTAGAAGCGATGCCAGTAGGGATAATAGTAATCAAACCAAGTGGTACACCTTACTACGTTAATCAGAGGGCGCAGCAGCTTCTGGGAAAAGGAGTTGCGCCTGATGCCACGCGCGAACAATTGGCAGAGGTTTATCAAGTCTATACCGCTGACACTTCCGATCCCTATCCTGTTGAAAAACTGCCTGGAGTGCGGGCTTTAAATGGTGAAAGTTCCACTGTTAATGATGTAGAAATCTACCAGCCTAACAAGGTTGTACCGATTGAAGTTTGGGGAACGCCTATCTATGATAATCAGAGCAATATTGCCTACGGCCTAGCAGCATTTCAAGATATCACGGAGCGCAAAAAAGCCGAAACAGAGCAGATAAGGTTCACCAATGAACTTTTTAAACTCAACAAAGCTTACGAGCGCTTCGTCCCCAATCAGTTCCTCCATCTTTTAGAGAAATCAAGCATTGTCGATGTCGAATTGGGCGACCAAGTGCAGTTAGAAATGTCAGTGCTATTTTCCGATATTCGCGACTTCACCACGCTTTCGGAAAGTATGACTCCGGAGGAAAACTTTCATTTTATTAATGCTTATTTATCTCGGATGGAATCAGCAATTATTGAAAATAATGGCTTTATTGATAAATATATGGGTGATGCGATTATGGCGCTATTTAGCGGTAATGCTGATAATGCAATAAACGCCAGTATTGCCATGCTGCATCAACTTCAAGTATACAATCAAGAGCGAGTTAATTCTGGTTATGCCCCGATTAAGATTGGCATTGGCATTAATACTGGGAATTTAATGTTAGGCACGGTGGGCGGGCAAAACCGCATGGATACGACGGTAATTAGTGATGCGGTGAATTTAGCTTCTCGTGTGGAAGGATTAACAAAAAATTATGGTGTTGCTTTACTGATTACAGAGCAGACTTTTAACAAATTAGCTAATCCTAGCAACTATGCTATGCGGATGATTGCTCAAGTTAGTGTTAAGGGAAAAGTAAACTTATCTACAATTTATGAAGTTTTTGAGGCAGATATTCCTGAAACAAAGCGAGGTAAATTAACAACAAAAAATTTATTTGATCGAGGTTTGAGCTTATACCGCCAACAAAAATTTATCGAAGCTACAGAATTCTTTGCTCAATGTTTAAGCTTCTGCCCTTCGGATCAAGTTGCCCAAATTTATTTGGACTGGTGTGAACAAAAAACTATCACTTTAAACATCGAGCTGTTAGAGAGAACTTTAGCATTGATCAAGCCTAAATCTGATGAATTTGTAAGTAAGTTTTATGAAATACTTTTTGATAGTTCTTCTCAGATTAAAAGTCTTTTTATGAATACAAATATGGGACAGCAAAAAGAAAAGCTTTGGCACAGCTTAGAAATAATTATTGAAAATTTACGAAAACCTAAGTTAATTAATGTTTTTGCTAAAGGATTAGGTGCAACTCATGCCAAATATGGCGTTTCAGTAGAACATTTTCCTATTGTTGCGAATGCACTTATTCAAGCCCTGAAGGCGCAGATGGGTTTAGAGTGGACACCTAAAACTGAAAAAGCTTGGGTAGAGGCTTATACAATTATTCAGTCAGCTATGATTGATGGCATGGCTGTTATGTGACATTGATGGGTGTTTGATTGCAATCCGCCAGAAATCAAAACGGGCAAGTTAGCTACGCAGGAATTGTTTACAGAAGCTTTGGCAATTTACTCGGATTCATGGGGTTCGGCAAGATAATTTCACCGTTCGCGAATATCCTCAACTAAATAACACTTTGATTTAGGGGAATTTCGATCCAAAACTCTGTTCTTTCTCCGGGTTTTGATGTACACCACAGTTTTCCTTTATGCTTTTGGATCACAATTTGATAACTAATAGACATCCCCATTCCCGTACCTTTTCCTACCGGTTTGGTTGTAAAAAATGGGTCAAATAGCCGTTTTTTGACTTCCTCTGTGATGCCACACCCATTATCAGCAATACAAATTCTGACCAATTCTGAGTTATACAGACTCGTACTAATCCAAATTGTCTTTTTCTCCACCCTATCTCGCTCATCTAAAGCATCCAGAGCATTGGTCAGAATATTTATAAATACCTGGTTCAGTTGTCCTGCATAACATTCGATCGGCGGCAGATTACCGTACTCTTTGATCACTTCAATCTCTGGATGTGTGTGTCTGGGCTTGAGACGATTTTGCAGAATCATCAGGGTGCTTTCAATGCCTTCATGGATATCGACAGCTTTGAAATCTGCTTCGTCCAATCGAGAAAAATTCCGTAGAGATTTAACAATATCGCGGATACGTTCAGAACCTACTTTCATAGACTTGAGAACTTTTGATAAGTCTTCGCTCAAAAATTCGATCTCAATATCTTCCGACTTGGCTTGAATCTCCGATACCGGCTGGGGATAATACTTTTGATAAAGCTCTACTAGCTCTAGTAAATCTTGGGTATATTGGCTAAGATGAGATAAATTACCGTGAATAAAATTCGCGGGATTATTCACTTCATGGGCAATCCCGGCTACCAGTTGCCCCAGAGATGACATTTTCTCACTTTGGATGAGTTGGGCTTGAGTCTCCCGTAGTTCTTGAGTGCGTTCTTCTACTTTTTGTTCGAGGTTGTGGTAAGAGTTCTTTAATTCGTGACTCATTTGATTAAAAGATACTGATAAAGTTACCAATTCCTCTACGAGAGTGTCGGGAACATTTTGCTCGAAATTTCCACTGGCGATCGCCTGACTGGCTTGACTCAATCGCCGAATAGGTTTAGCTATCCATTGTGAAGTGATAATTGCTAATCCTGTTGCGATTACCAGTGATAACAGACAGAGGATAATCGTCGTATTTCTATTATAATTTATTTGCTCCATAAAATCAGATTCAGGCACGACGACTACAATTAGCCAATCGATGCCTCTACCATCATTCAGCGGTAGCAACTGAACAAACTGCCGTTCACTGTTGAGGGTAAATTCTAACTGTTCTGATTTATGAATTTGGTCAAAGTTACCAAAATATTTCTGCAAATATTTAGCTGTCTCCCGCACAAATGGTTCGCTACTTTCCACGGCGTAAATCATCTTCTGAGCTTTACCTTGTCCTTTGATTAGTGGCTCTTTTGTGGAACTAGAAATCATTGAACCCGATCGCTCCATCACAAAAGCCTTACCTGTTTTACCAATAGACAAACTTCCCAGAAATTCCCTTAAATTTTCTGAGAGGACAACAAGAGTGGCACAGACACCCACAAGTTTACCTTCTGAGTCATAGACAGGTTCGCTGGCAGTAATTGCAGGCTTACCATTGTTGACAATATTCACAAAAATCTTGCTCCAAGTAGGCTTCCCTGCTTTCACAGCAGAAAGATACCAGGGGCGTTGGCGAGGATCGTAAGAAGAGTTTACCTGTTCTAGGAATTTTTGCCGATCGCCCCAATTATCCATTTCATAAAAATAAAAATGATAGTTTGTTTCTTGATTACTCGCAGTCATCGCGATTTTTGACTCTCGACGAGTCGCACCCAGATAATATCCTTGAGCATCGCCACAATAGGAGGAAAAAACAAAAGAGGAGATTTGCACTTGGGTTAAAAATTGCTTAGCGTTGCGGCCATTCACCATGTCCATGTGGCCCTGTGCAAAAGCGACTGAATTCACACGATTGATATTATGAGGTTTGTTGATATATTGCTTGAGTTCTCCTTCAATGCGTGCTATTAGTTCCTGACGAAGTTGACTCGCCACATCGTTAACCGCTTTTTGTCCATTGCGTAAGGAAAGCCAACCTGTTAAGCTCACTGCTGTAAAGATTTGTAGAACAAAAGGAACAACAAGAACACCGCGCAGAGGAATTTTTAGACAATTCGCAGTTGGAGGCATAGATGATAATGCTTAGCCATTGGTTCGAGTCTATCATAATATCAATTCATCCAAGGAGCCTGAAGCGGAGCTATCCCGAGCGTGAATCGCCCTTTTTGTAGCCCCGTTAATCTGCGGTTAAAAGCGATCGCTTACTGGAAGTTTTTTATTTGTCCGTTGGTCGGTAAATTGACAAAATAGCATATATTTGATAGGTCGTTAATTTTTGCATTCAACTAACAAATGATATTAATAGCTATCTTGGTTTATGTAAATGCAATAGTCGATCGCATTTACCAGCCTACTTACTTCGCCCGCACCACCAACACCGAACAAGGAGCATCAGCCACAACCTCAGCACTCACCGAACCCTCCAAAATCCGCTTCAAACCAGTCAAACCCCGACAGCCGATCGCAATTAAGTCCACTTGATAAATATTCGCCAAACGCAAAATCTCCTGCGCCGGTTCCCCCGAAACAATCTCCAACTCACTCTGGCAAGGCAACATTTCCTGATAAGATTGCAACAACTTCTCTACTTCTCGGTAAGCAATCTCATTTCCCTGAGCGTGAGGTCGATCGACCTCCGTATCAAAATCCGAAATACCAGAACTGACAACATGAACTAGAATCACCTTTGCCGTCGGTTCTAGCTTAAATAGCCCTACAGCTTGCAAAACCTGTGCTGCAAACTCAGAATTGTCGATCGCCACCAAAACAGTATTCAATATAATGCACCTTTAAATCTCAGATATTAGACTTTAAACTTCTCATTGATAGTCGCCTACTTTCCACAATTTAGCGCTTCCCACCAACAGCATCATTACTACACAAAAACCCGGTTTCTTAACATTATTGCGTAATTTAAGCAAGATATTGGAAGAAACCGGGTTTCTTAAGCCCGAAATGCGTAAATCTCGATCACCAAACTCAAACCTACCATCTAAAATTGATCATCCCCCTGATTTTCAGTCCGCAGTCGCACTGAATCAGCGTGAGAAGGCAAACCCTCAGCTTGGGCCAAAACATTAATCGCCTTAGCCACCTTTTTCAGTGCAGTCGGCGAATAATCAATCAAACTCGAATGCTTCATGAAAGTTTCGACACACAGTGGCGACGCATAGCGGGGAGCTCCAGAAGTCGGCAAAGTATGATTCGGCCCCGCCAAATAATCTCCCACAGCTTCCGGTGTCGAGTAGCCCAAGAAAATCGCCCCAGCGTGGCGAATTTGCTCCAGCAAAGCCCAAGGATCTGCCACTTGCAATTCCAAATGTTCGGGAGCAAACTCGTTAGAGAGTTCCGCCGCCGCCTTCAGAGACTCAACCACTACGACTAAACCGTAATTGGCGATCGCCTTTTCCGTCAAAGTCCGGCGCGGGTGATTCGCCAACTGTTTCTCTACCTCAGCCACGACTTTTCTCGCCAGCACCGAATCCGCCGTCAGCAAAATCGCCGATGCCATCGAATCATGTTCAGCTTGAGCCAACATATCGGCCGCTACGTGCACAGGATTTGCCTTGCCATCAGCGATAATCAGCACCTCCGAGGGGCCAGCCAGAGAATCGATCCCCACAGTCCCATAAACCAGTTTTTTCGCCAGGGTGACGTAAATATTCCCCGGCCCAGTAATTAAATCCACCTTCGGAATAGTTTCTGTACCGTAAGCCAAAGCTGCGATCGCCTGAGCCCCACCTACCCGATAAATTTCATCAACTCCCGCTTCCTGAGCCGCTACGAGCACGGCAGGATTCATTTTTTTCTCCTGCCCGGGGGGAGTACACATCACCAGTTTCGGAACCTTGGCGACCTTGGCAGGAACCGCATTCATGATCACCGAGCTGGGATAGGAGGCTTGACCGCCAGGGATGTAGATCCCGGCCCGATCGACCGGCGTGTAGCGCTTGCCCAAAACAATCTCGTCATCACCAAACTGCACCCAAGACTTCGGGACGCGCTGTCGGTGAAACGCCTCTACCTGTTTGCAAGCCAGCCGAATCGCATTTAATAATTCTTTCGATATTTGCTGGTAAGCAGCATCCAATTCGGCGCCACTGACGCGCAACTCTTCCGCATTTAGGGTGATGCGGTCAAATTCAGCAGTATATTGCAGCACAGCCTGATCGCCTTTGCGCCTTACAGCTTGCAGCACCTCGCGCACGGTGGCTTCTTTGTGAATAACAAGTTCGTCGTGGGTGCGATCGCAGATTCGTCGCAGTTCAGCTTGTGCCTCAACCCACTGAGTAATGATTCGCAGCATGGAGATTAGGAATGCCGTCTATAATTCACTAACATTTGCTTGACAATTGGGAATTTTTGTGGGGTTCTCCTAGAGAAGTAGACCACCACCAGTCCACAAGCTTAAACCGCGAGAGTCGCGGCATTTTCCAAGGCTTCAGTGCAGCGTTTAAATCTCTCTCGATGATTTTGCAACACTGAGGACAAGTCACAACCTTCTCTCTTAAATTGCCCGCCAGAGAACCCGGTGCCCAGGAAGAGGGTGGGAACGCAGAGGGGGAGAGTGTCCGACCCCGATAATATCCGAGAGGGAGAGTGTTAGAGCGGAAGAATTTTGATTCTGCCTTCTACCTTCTACCTTCAGATCCGGCTGTCTTCTACCTTCTACCTTCTACCTTCAGCTTTTTACCTTCTACCTTCGGTAAGTGCTTCTTGCCGAAACCCAAATCACCTGTATTCTTTGTTATAGCTTAACTTGGATTTTTCAGAGAATTGGATTTTAAGCAGAATAGGTGCTATATTAGTTTTTCCAACACCTGATAATTTTTTTATAAAAAAACGCCAAATTATTGTATACTTGAAAATTGCGCGCAAGAAACCGTGACTTTAACTCGTGACGGTGGAAACACCGCAAAACGCCTCTGTAACACCCGTGTCATACCTTTGGGTATTGTCAGGGGTAAAAAACAGGCAGTTAAATGAGTCAATAAAAAATTATTGCGCGGGCGTCGCCAAAAAGTAGCCACAGACTCAGCTCAATCTGAGCTAATGGAAAGTGGCTGTCTCACTCCGCCATTAAAAATCAAGCTTTTTGCGGATCGATCCCGAAAAGGTTGTCCTTCAAAATCCCCGTGTCTTGAGACTGTCTTGAGACTAGGGTGTATCAATGAATACCTACTTCCAGCAACTGAACTATGGCAAATATTAAGTCCGCCGTCAAACGAGTCAAAATCGCCGAACGTAACCGCTTGTACAACAAATCTTACAAGTCAGCGGTCAAAACTTTGATGAAGAAGTATTTTGTAGCCGTTGACAAGTACGCCGCAGCTCCGACACCTGAATTAATGCAAGAAGTCCAGCAACGTATGTCAGAGGCATACAGCAAAATTGACAAAGCTGTCAAAAAAGGTGTACTCCACCGTAACAACGGCGATCGCAAAAAGTCCCGCTTGGCGAGAACCCTCAAGCCACACGAAACACAAGTAGCATCCTAAGACACAAGGAAGCTCAGCAACGAGCAATGTACGGGATTTAATGGATGTTGAGGGAAAAAGTCCCAGCGAAGCAGGAAGAAGGAAAAGGAAAGATTTTTCCCACTCTCTCCCTATCCCACTCTTCCCCTCTCACCCTCAACCGTCAACAAGTCGGACGCTCTCGTATCACCTCTAATCTGCTTCCCCCATGCAGCTCATCGACACTCACGTTCATATCAACTTTGAGACCTACAAATCTGAGTTAGAAGCCATTCGAGAACGCTGGCGCGAAGCTGGTGTAGTTCGGCTGGTTCATTCTTGCGTAGAGCCAGAAGAGTTTGCCGGCATTCAAGCAATCGCCAATCAGTTTGCCGAAGTCTCGTTTGCGGTTGGACTCCACCCCCTAGATGCCGACAAGTGGAAAGACGAGACTGCGAGCCAGATTAGGGAATTAGCAAATTCGGACTCTCGGGTAGTGGCGATCGGCGAAACCGGACTAGACTTTTTTAAAGCTGACGATCGCGAACACCAGTTTAAAGTGTTTGAGGCACAGCTTGAAATCGCCCAGGAACTTGACAAACCAGTCATTATCCACTGTCGCGACGCCGCCGCCCCAATGGCCGAAATGCTCCGGAACTTTTGGCAAACACGCGGCCCAGTACGTGGCGTGATGCACTGCTGGGGAGGCACTCCTGAAGAAACCCAGTGGTTTTTAGACTTGGGTTTCTACATCAGTTTTAGCGGAACAGTCACCTTTAAAAAAGCCTTGCAAATACAAGAATCAGCTTGTATGGTAAATAGCGATCGCATCCTAGTCGAGACAGATTGCCCTTTTCTCGCCCCCGTACCCCAGCGGGGAAAACGCAACGAACCAGCCTACGTCTACTACGTAGCCGAGCAAGTTGCTAAATTGAGAGGAGTTTCTCTCTTAACTTTGTCCCAGCAGACAACCGAAAATGCCTGTCAGCTATTCGGCTTTTCAGTTTAGCTATAGAAGAACAAAGAAACGAGGAAAAAAGGTCGATTTAGGGCCTAGCGATAGGGACAATCCCATTTGTATCCTGCCTAAAAAACCGAATTCATCCTTTATTGGAGATTCTTTTGGCGTTGCCTGTTGCGATCGGATTTGCGTCCTATAATAAAAAGAACCGACCGATCGGGCGTTGGCTTACTATCCACGACTGCGATGTCGCCCCGGCAAATGCCAACACAACGCGAGTACGCTAACCTTCGGGAGCGGCCAAAACTTCACGAAATAACTCAAAGTTACACATCAGAAGAAACTTGGAACCTCAGCAATTTGCCAATAGCTGTCAAGTCAATTTTAGGAGTCTAAAGTGTAGGGAATTTACCCCGGGCTACCACGAGATCAGAGCTAAAAGCATCTCGATCGAAACTAAAATCCGCACAAAAATACTGCGAGCCACCAGCAAAAATAACCGTTGCACCAGTTGGCAGGCGATCGAAAACATCATATAAATTCTCTCACACAATCCATCAAAAAAACGCAACAAGGTAAAAAAGCCCATCCTTGGCGCCATGTAAAAAGCTAGAGCCACTGCGGAAAAAGGACCCCCATGACCACTAAAGATTACACAGAATTCGCCTTCACCTTGCCCGATTTGATAGAAATCCAGCGGGCAAGTTTTCGCTGGTTCCTAGAAGCCGGACTGATCGAAGAACTCGACAGCTTCTCCCCGATTACAGACTACACGGGCAAGCTGGAACTCCACTTCATGGGCAAAGACTTCAAACTCAAGCGCCCCAAATATGATGTGGACGAAGCAAAGCGCAGGGACAGCACCTACTCGGTGCAAATGTACGTACCCACCCGCCTGATTAACAAAGAAACAGGGGAAATCAAAGAACAAGAAGTCTTCATCGGCGATTTGCCCTTGATGACCGAGCGCGGCACTTTCATCATCAACGGCGCCGAACGGGTGATTGTCAACCAAATCGTGCGATCGCCAGGCGTCTACTACAAATCGGAAACCGACAAAAACGGTCGCCGTTCCTACAACGCCTCCCTGATCCCCAACCGAGGCGCTTGGCTGAAATTTGAAACAGACAAAAACGATTTAGTCTGGGTCAGAATCGACAAAACGCGCAAACTATCGGCTCAGGTGCTGCTCAAAGCCCTCGGACTCACAGACGGCGAAATCTACGACTCCCTGCGCCACCCGGAATACTTCCAAAAAACGATCGAGAAAGAAGGACAATTCGGCGAAGAAGAAGCTTTGATGGAGCTCTACCGCAAACTCCGTCCAGGTGAACCCCCCACAGTGGCGGGCGGCGAACAGCTCCTCAACTCGCGCTTTTTTGACCCCAAACGCTACGATTTGGGCAGAGTCGGCCGCTACAAACTCAACAAAAAATTGCGCTTGACAGTCCCCGATACCATGCGGGTGCTGACATCGCAAGATATCTTGACGGCGATCGACTACTTAATTAACCTCGAATTCGACATCGGCTCCACCGACGACATCGACCACTTAGGCAACCGTCGCGTCCGCAGTGTCGGAGAACTGCTGCAAAACCAAGTGCGCGTCGGACTTAACCGCTTAGAACGGATCATCCGCGAAAGAATGACCGTCTCGGATGCCGACTCCCTCAGCCCCGCTTCTCTGGTCAACCCCAAACCGCTGGTAGCAGCAATCAAGGAATTCTTCGGTTCCTCGCAGCTATCGCAGTTCATGGATCAAACCAACCCTCTGGCAGAACTGACTCACAAACGTCGGCTTTCCGCCTTGGGCCCAGGAGGTCTGACTCGGGAACGCGCCGGGTTTGCAGTGCGGGACATTCACCCGTCCCACTACGGCCGGATTTGTCCGATCGAAACACCAGAAGGTCCCAACGCCGGTCTGATCGGTTCCTTGGCAACCCACGCCCGCGTCAACCCCTACGGCTTCATCGAAACTCCTTTTTATCCAGTAGAAAAAGGACAGGTGCTGCGCGACAAAGCCCCCGTCTACATGACAGCCGATGAAGAAGACGACTTGCGCGTCGCCCCCGGAGACATCAGCCTCGACGAAAACAACAACCTCTTAGGCGAAACCGTAGCCGTCCGCTACCGCCAAGAATTTACCACCACCACACCCATGCAGGTGGACTACATGGCGATTTCGCCCGTGCAAATCGTCTCCGTAGCGACATCGCTGATTCCCTTCTTGGAACACGACGACGCCAACCGAGCTCTGATGGGCTCGAATATGCAGCGGCAAGCTGTGCCGCTACTGAAACCAGAACGGCCGCTAGTCGGTACGGGCTTAGAAGCTCAGGCGGCGCGAGATTCCGGGATGGTTGTGGTTTCCCGGATCGACGGCGAGGTGATTTATATCGACGCTACCCGGATTATTGTCAAACCCCTGGCTGTAGATGCCGAATCGAATTCCAGCGAAGAACATTTCCTGATTAAGGAATACGACGATCTCAAAGTCAAACAGCCCTCGGTTTGGAAGCAAAAATATGCTGGCTGCATCGAACACGAACTGCAAAAATATCAGCGCTCTAACCAAGATACTTGTTTAAACCAGCGTCCGCTGATTTATGAGGGCGATCGCGTCGTAGCAGGTCAAGTGCTCGCGGACGGTTCCTCCACCGAAGGGGCAGAACTCGCTCTAGGACACAACATCCTCGTCGCTTATATGCCTTGGGAAGGCTACAACTACGAAGACGCGATGCTAATTAGCGAGCGTTTGGTTTACGAAGATGTCTACACCAGCATCCACATTGAAAAATATGAAATCGAAGCCCGCCAAACCAAACTCGGCCCCGAAGAAATCACCCGCGAAATTCCTAACGTCGGCGAAGACGCGCTGCGCCAGCTAGACGAACAGGGGATTATCCGCAAGGGTGCTTGGGTGGAAGCTAGCGACATTTTGGTGGGCAAAGTCACCCCCAAAGGCGAATCCGACCAACCGCCGGAAGAAAAACTGCTGAGGGCAATCTTCGGTGAAAAAGCCCGCGACGTGCGCGACAATTCCCTTCGCGTCCCTAACGGCGAAAAAGGCCGCGTAGTGGACGTGCGGGTGTTTACCCGCGAACAGGGCGACGAACTGCCCCCGGGCGCAAACATGGTCGTCCGCGTCTACGTGGCTCAAAAGCGGAAGATTCAAGTCGGCGACAAAATGGCCGGCCGCCACGGAAATAAGGGTATTGTGTCCCGGATTCTGCCGATGGAGGATATGCCTTATTTGCCCGACGGAACTCCCGTTGACATAGTGCTCAATCCCTTGGGCGTACCGTCGCGGATGAATGTGGGTCAGATTTTTGAGTGCTTGCTGGGATGGGCCGGCGAAAATCTGTCGATGCGGTTCAAAATGGTTCCCTTCGACGAAATGCACGGGGCTGAAAAGTCGCGGGAAACCGTACACGGCAAGCTGCAGGAAGCCAGGGAAAAAACTGGTAAGCCGTGGGTGTTTAACGAAAAGCACCCCGGCAAGACTATTGTCTACGATGGCCGAACTGGGGAACCGTTCGATCGCCCAGTCACAGTCGGCATCGCTTATATGCTCAAACTCGTCCACTTGGTAGATGACAAAATCCACGCCCGCAGCACGGGCCCTTACTCGCTGGTAACGCAGCAGCCTTTGGGCGGCAAAGCGCAGCAGGGGGGTCAGCGGTTCGGGGAAATGGAAGTCTGGGCTTTGGAAGCTTTTGGCTGCGCTTACACCTTGCAAGAACTGCTGACTGTGAAGTCGGACGATATGCAGGGCCGAAACGAGGCTTTGAATGCCATTGTTAAAGGCAAAGCTATTCCGCGCCCCGGTACGCCGGAATCTTTCAAGGTGCTGATGCGGGAGTTGCAGTCTTTGTGCTTGGATATTGCCGTGCACAAGGTGAATACATCCGACGAGGGCAGCGAGCACGTTGAGGTGGATTTGATGGCGGATGCTGGGGGCAAGCGATCGCCCTCCCGGCCTACTTACGAATCGCTTTCTCGCGACGAAGATGAGGATTAGGCATTAAAGATTAAAGATTAAAGATTAAAGATTGTTTGACACCATTCAATTCTTTAATCTTTAATCGACAATCTCAAATAAAAATGCCTCAGCAGTGGTACGAACACTGTTGAGGCGAATCAACGCTCTTAAGAGGAGAGACGCTGACATGACTATTGTAACAGTTGTCCCAGGAATAGAAGGAGAATTTGACCTGAAGACTGGCTGTATTAACTGGCAAGGGAGCAAGCTGAAAAATGGTTACGGGCGCAAGTGGATCGAGGGCAAAACGGTATTAGTCCACCGATTAGTGCTCGAATCAAAAATACCAGGATTTCTAGATTCCGGTTATTTTGCTTGCCACATCTGCGACAATCCAAGCTGCATCAACCCAGCACATCTCGTAGCTGGAACTGCGGCTGAGAATACGCAGCAGATGATGGGGCGCGATCGCAAAACTCCCAGACGCAAAAGTATTCCGGGTATTGGCAAACTCTCGATCGAACAACTGCGGGAAATTCAGCGTCAATATTTAGCTGGAACCACCAAAAGCCACCTAAAAAAAGAGTATGGCGTACAGTATGACACTATTACTAAGATACTTCAGGCAAAAATTCCCCATAACTTCACTACAGTTCCCCCCGGCTTTGTAGGAGAAATTCAAGACAGCGGCTGCATAATTTTTCAAGGTGCAAAGGATGGTCAAGGTGGTTATGGCAGGTACTTTAAAAATGGGAAATCCCAATCAGTTACTCGTGCTGTTTTAGCAGAGAAATTAGGATGTGAAGTTCCCACTTCGATGGATGCTTGTCATACCTGCGATAATCCCAGTTGTATTAATCCAGAACACCTTTGGGGTGGAACGCGCACTCAAAATTTATTAGATGCTTCTAAGAAAGGACGCACTCAAGGCAAAAGTCATCCCCTTTCCAATGCCAAATTAGACTGGGAAAAGGTGCGAGAAATTCGGCAAAAACTAGCAGCAGGAGAGAGAGTGAAGGATGTAGCTCAGGAATACAGTGTTGGTCGCAAAACCATACACGATATTAAGTATCACGTCACTTGGAAGGAAGCAGGCGAAGAGGTTCCAGTTCCTCGCATGGGTGGATATCTCGATCGCAAATTGACTTTTGAGCAAGCTCTTGAGGTACGAAAAAGAATTAGAGGTAGAGAATCAATTTCTAAAATCGCTGATGACTTTGGAGTATCGTCAAGTGTCATCTCTGATATTAAAAACCACGTCACATATAGAGGAGTATAACATTGATTTAAGCCGTAAAACAAGCAACCAAAAAAGATAAACAACCACCAATAATCGACTGTAAATTATTAATTGGAGTCAAGAATGGCTAAAATAGAACAACGCTTTGATTACGTCAAGATTGGGTTAGCTTCACCAGAAAGAATTCGACAGTGGGGAGAGAGAACTTTACCCAACGGTCAGATAACTGGAGAGGTGACAAAACCGGAGACCATAAATTATCGCACGTTAAAACCTGAAATGGATGGCTTGTTTTGCGAGCGCATTTTTGGGCCTGCAAAAGATTGGGAATGTCATTGTGGGAAGTACAAACGAGTTCGCCATAGAGGCATTGTTTGCGAAAGATGCGGTGTTGAAGTCACTGAATCTCGCGTCCGCCGCCATCGCATGGGCTTTATCAAATTAGCAGCTCCAGTAGCTCACGTTTGGTATCTCAAAGGCATCCCGAGTTACATGGCAATTCTGTTAGATATGCCGCTGCGAGATGTCGAACAAATTGTCTATTTCAATGCCTACGTTGTCCTCAATGCAGGTAATGCAGAGAAGCTGCAATACAAGCAATTGCTCACGGAAGATGCTTGGCTGGAAATAGAAGACGAACTTTACAGCGAAGATTCCACACTCACAGGTGTAGAAGTGGGGATTGGTGCTGAAGCTTTACAAGTTTTGCTGCAAAACATTCCGCTAGAAAGTGAAGCGGAAAAGCTGCGGGAAGATATTGCTAATGCTAAAGGTCAAAAACGGGCGAAGTTGATTAAACGCTTGCGAGTAATTGACAACTTCATCGCTACGGGTTCTCATCCCGATTGGATGGTACTCAATGTGATTCCGGTGATTCCCCCGGACTTGCGGCCGATGGTGCAGTTAGACGGCGGGCGTTTTGCAACGAGTGACCTCAACGACCTCTATCGGAGAGTCATCAACCGCAATAACCGCTTGGCGAGACTGCAAGAAATTCTGGCGCCGGAGATTATCATCCGCAACGAAAAGCGGATGCTGCAAGAAGCTGTGGATGCACTGATTGACAACGGTCGCCGCGGCCGGACGGTGGTGGGGGCAAACAACCGCCCGCTGAAGTCGTTGTCGGACATCATTGAAGGGAAACAAGGCCGCTTCCGGCAAAACTTGCTCGGGAAACGGGTTGATTACTCCGGGCGTTCGGTGATTGTGGTGGGGCCGAAACTGAAAATTCATCAGTGCGGTTTGCCGAGGGAAATGGCGATCGAACTTTTCCAGCCTTTCGTCATCCACCGCCTGATCCGCCAAGGATTGGTCAACAACATCAAAGCTGCCAAAAAACTGATCCAGCGCAACGATCCCAGTGTTTGGGACGTGCTTCAGGAGGTGATTGAAGGACACCCGGTAATGCTGAACCGGGCGCCGACGCTTCACCGTTTGGGGATTCAAGCCTTTGAGCCGATTTTGGTGGACGGGAGGGCAATTCAGCTTCACCCGCTAGTCTGTCCGGCTTTTAACGCTGACTTTGACGGCGACCAAATGGCCGTACACGTTCCTTTGTCTCTGGAATCTCAGGCGGAAGCGCGGTTGCTGATGCTGGCTTCTAATAACATTATGTCGCCAGCAACGGGAAGGCCGATCGTTACTCCTTCTCAAGATATGGTGCTCGGTTGCTATTACTTGACAGCCGAAAATCCTGACGCTCAAAAAGGAGCCGGTCACTATTTCTCCAACCTCACCGACGCGGTTGTAGCTTACGAACAAGGAGTCGTTGACTTGCACTCTTATGTGTGGGTGAGGTTTCAAGGCGCCATAGAAAACACAGAACCCGAGGGAGAACCGCTGAAGGTGGAACGCTCTACCAACGGTATCGTGACGAAAGAATACAAGTTCCGCCGGGTTCGGGAAGACGGAGACGGCAAGGTGATCAATCAATTCATTCGCACTACTCCGGGTCGGATTATCTATCACCAAACCATCGAATCGGTAATTAACAATTAGAAATGGGTAAGGGGTAAGAGGTAAGGGGTAAGAGGTAATGGGTAATAACTGACAAATAATCGCTAACAAATAATAGTGATTTGAACCAAAAAATTCACCCATTACTACTTACAAATACTTTCAGCGATGCGGTTAATGAGCGAAGTGGAAGGGCTGTAAAAGTTACTAATTACCAATTAAGTAGGTAGGTGCAAATCAACTTTATTATGGGAATGGCAGGTGAGTGCATTCATCTCCTAGCTTGGCTCTGTTCCTTATACGCTAAACCAGCCCCTACAAAATGCTTGTTGTTTTTTGCCGCCGCTCTACTTATCAATTACCAATTACCAATTACCAATTACCAATACTTCGGCTACGCGGTTCCTCAATCCTTCGGCTTCGCTCAGGGGAGGCGAAGTCGAACGGCAGTAAAAGTTACCAATTACCAATTACCACTACTCAGAAAAATGACAGAAAATAAGGAAATTGTTTTTCGCAATCGAGTTGTTGACAAAGGTCAGCTCAAAAAATTAATCTCTTGGTCTTTCATGCACTACGGAACGGCCCGTACAGCGCAAATGGCCGATAAACTCAAAGACTTGGGTTTCCGCTTTGCGACACGAGCGGGAGTTTCGATTAGCGTAGACGATTTGCAGGTTCCCCCGTCAAAACGATCGCTCCTCGATGCAGCCGAAGAAGAAATCCGCATCACCGAACAAAAATACACCAGAGGTGAAATCACCGAAGTCGAACGCTTCCAAAAAGTAATCGATACCTGGAACAGCACATCAGAAGACCTCAAAGACGAAGTAGTCAAAAACTTCCGAGCCACAGACCCCCTAAACTCGGTCTACATGATGGCATTCTCCGGGGCGCGGGGAAACATTTCTCAAGTGCGGCAGCTAGTCGGAATGCGCGGATTGATGGCTGACCCGCAAGGAGAAATCATCGACTTGCCAATTAAAACCAACTTCCGCGAAGGACTCACCGTCACCGAATACATCATCTCTTCCTACGGCGCGCGCAAAGGCTTGGTAGATACAGCGTTGCGGACGGCAGACTCTGGCTATCTTACACGTCGCTTAGTGGATGTTTCCCAAGACGTAATTGTGCGGGAAGTGGACTGCGGCACCCAGCGGGGAATTAGAGTGCGGCCGATGACGGACGGAGCAACAGTGCTGATCCCCCTCAAAGACAGGCTGCTAGGGCGGGTGTTCGCCAGAGATGTGGTGCACCCCAAAACCGGGGAAATCGTGGCTTACGGCAGTGAAAAAGCCGTCCGAAATCAGCCAATTACCGAGGAGTTGGCGGGGGAAATTGGTAATTCTGGGGTGCCAGAGGTGTATTTACGATCGCCCCTGACTTGTGAATCTACCCGATCGGTTTGTCAGCACTGCTACGGCTGGAGTCTCGCCCACTTGAAAATGGTGGACATGGGAGAAGCGATCGGGATTATTGCAGCTCAGTCGATCGGGGAACCGGGAACCCAGCTCACCATGCGTACCTTCCACACCGGCGGCGTATTCACCGGAGAAGTCGCCAAACAAGAACGCGCCCCCTTCCCCGGCGTAGTGAAATTCAAGAACTTGCGTACTCGCTCGTTCCGCACCCGACACGGCGAAGAAGCACTGGTGGCAGAAAACAACGGCAAACTTGTATTTGAGGGCGACGGATTTGAAGAAGGAAAATCCGGCGCTAAAAATCAAAAACTGAAAATCGAATTGGCGATCGTCCAGGGTTCTACTCTGATGGTCAAAGACGGACAGCGCGCCATTCCCGGTCAAGTTTTAGCAGAAGTGCCGATCGTCGGTCGCGCCGCCCGCAAAACTACGGAAAAAGTGACGACAGACGTGGCTTCCGACTTAGCAGGAGAAGCCAAATTTGCTGATTTGGTGCCTGAAGAAAAAACCGACCGCCAAGGGAACACAACCCGCACAGCCAGCAAAGGCGGGCTGATTTGGATTCTCTCAGGAGAGGTCTACAACTTGCCTCCTGGCGCGGAACCTGCAGTGAAAAATGGCGATCGCATTCCGGCCGAAAGCGTGATTGCCGAAACTAAACTCGTCTCCGAACACGGCGGCGTAGTCCGCATCGCTGACCCCAGAGAAATCGAAATTATCACCGCCCAAGTCCTGCTTGACCAAGCAGTCGTGCGGGCAGAAAGTGCAGGCGGCCGCGAACACTACACGATCGAAACATCTTCTAAGCAGCGGTTTTCCCTGAAGACGGCTCCCGGGAGCAAAGTCATCAACGGGGAAGTGGTGGCGGAACTGCTCGACGACAGCTACCGCACAGCTACAGGGGGCATTGTCAAGTACGGGGGGGTGGAAGTCCACAAGCGCGGCAAAGCTAAACTTGGCTACGAAGTCGTGAAGGGGGGGACTCTGCTCTGGATACCGGAAGAGTGCCACGAGGTAAATAAAGATATTTCATTGCTGCTGGTGGAAGATGGCCAGTACGTTGAAGCCGGTACAGAAGTCGTTAAGGATATTTTCTGCCAAACCAGCGGGGCAGTGGAAATCACTCAGAAAAATGACATCCTCCGGGAAATTGTGATTAAGCCTGGGACACTCCATGTAGTTGACCGCCCGCCGCTAACATTTGGGGAAGGTCAAATCGTCAACGCCGGTCAAGAAATTTTCCCAGGCTTGGTTGCCGAAGAGTTGGGCTATGCGGAGTATATCGAAACTCCCGAGGGCCCGGCTTTGCTGCTGCGGCCTGTGGTGGAGTTTCCGGTGCCGGATAAGCCACCAGTGCCTTCTCAGACGGCGCTGAATGAGTCGATCTCTTTGAAAGCGGTGCAGCGACTTCCTTATAAGGATGGGGAGCGCGTCAAATCAGTCGAGGGATTGGAACTGCTGCGGACTCAGCTTATTTTGGAAATTGGTTCGGGAGCTCCGCAACTGGCGGCGGATATCGAGCTGCTGCCGGATGAGGATGATGCTATGGCTTTTGGGGCGGACGGTTCGGGCCCGGCTTGGGGTTCGCCTGAAGACGTTATTGCCTCGCAAGAGTTGGCGATGCCCCTGGCCGATGGGGGCGATCAAGCTTCAAAGACTTTCCGCTTGCAGCTAGTCATTTTGGAATCGCTAGTGATTCGGCGGGACGTATCTGCAGATCCGACTCAGGGCAGCACTCACACGCGGCTGTTGGTCGAAGATGGGCAGTCGATCGCGCCCGGGGCAGTAGTTGCCCGCACGGAGATTCTCTGCAAAGAAGCGGGTATCGTTCGGGGCATCCGTGAGGGGCAGGGCGAACCAGTGCGCCGACTGTTGGTGATGCGAGATGCGGATTCTATTTCGATCTCTGTGGCCGGTACGCCGGATGTGAGTCCGGGTCAACTGCTGGTAGCCGGTACCGAAATAGCTCCGGGGGTTGTTCTGGAAGAGTCCGGCCAAGTTGTGAAGGTTGTACCGGCGTCGGAGACAGAACCGGCGAAACTCTTGCTCAGGGTGGCTCGTCCTTACCGGGTTTCGGCTGGTGCTGTGCTGCACGTAGACGACGGCGACTTGGTGCAGAGGGGTGACAATTTGGTGATTCTGGTGTTTGAGCGGGCAAAGACTGGGGATATTATTCAGGGTTTGCCACGGATTGAAGAACTTCTGGAAGGGCGGAAGCCGAAGGAGGCCTGTATTTTAGCCAAGCGGCCGGGGACGGCTCGTGTGGTTACGGATGACGATGTTGTGGAACTTGCGGTGATTGAGGATGATGGCCGGATTGAGGAGTATCCTTTGTTGCCTGGTCAAAACCCGATCGTCTCCGACGGACAGCGCGTAGGCGTCGCCGAAGCTTTGACCGACGGGCCTGCTAACCCTCACGAAATTCTGGAGGTGTTCTTCCACGTGCTCAAGGAGCGGCAGTCTACTTTTGAGGCTGCTTTGGAGAGTTTCCAACAGGTACAGACGTTTTTGGTGAATGAGGTGCAATCGGTTTATCAGTCTCAGGGCGTGGATATTTCTGATAAGCACATCGAGGTCATCGTCCGCCAGATGACCAACAAAGTCAGGATGGAAGATGGCGGCGATACTACTATGCTCCCCGGCGAGTTGGTGGAATTGCGGCAGGTTGAGCAGGTGAATGAGGCGATGTCAATTACTGGTGGAGCGCCGGCGGATTATACTCCGGTGTTGCTGGGGATTACTAAGGCTTCGCTGAATACCGACAGCTTTATTTCTGCTGCTTCGTTCCAGGAGACTACGCGGGTGTTGACTGAGGCTGCGATCGAAGGTAAGTCTGACTGGCTGCGCGGGCTCAAGGAAAATGTGATTATCGGTCGCCTGATTCCTGCGGGTACTGGGTTCAATGCCTATGAGGATGCTGGGGTCCAGGATGCGGGTTTTGATGGTGCTGTGTTTGATGACGACATCCACGATTTGCAAGAGGATGTGGTACTTGATGACCGTACTGCGCGCCGCGCTTATACTATCGAGAGCGGTTTTGAAATCGGGCGCCCGTCTGATCTTGAGCCTGATGAGGATTTTGAGGAAGTTGAGGTTGATGAGGACGATTTTGTCGCTGAGACTGAGGATGATACCTTGGGACCAGATGTTGACGATGATGATGATGATGATATCGGTTTTGACTTCGATGAGGACGAAGAGTAATAATAGTTTCGAGATTGCATGAATGAGTGAACAGCGTTGCGCTCGCTGAGGATAATTTGGTTCCTCGCCGCAACGCACACTTCGATTTCATGAGTTAAAAAATCTCAAATTTTCCCTCACTAATTCAAAGTCTGAACTCATAGCATTGTGTAATCGGGACATTCAAAGGAAGAAGGAAGAAGGAAGATTCAGAGTTTAAGCAAACTTTGTAATTCTAGAGTTTTAATTGTTTGTTGGTTCAAACAAACAATTCTTTCTTCCTGCTTCCTTTTTCCTTCTTCCTTCTTATTCCTTCTGCATATATGGTTCACTCAATCAGGCAGCAATGCCTTGATTTGATTAACAAACTCTTGATGGTCTACCACAGGTTTAGAGATGTAACCGTCGGCACCGCTTTGATCCAGAAATGTTTCTTTATCACCAGCCATCGCGTGAGCAGTCACCAAAATAATCGGCAGCGATGCCGTTTGCGGGTCAGCTTTGAGCAGTTGAGTAATCTTAATGCCGTCAACAGATTTGCCCTGGTACACGCTGCGCGAAAGAGACACATCCATTAAAATCAAATCAGCTTCGCCGTTGGCAGCAATCTGCATCACCTCTTCAACATTTTCCGTGTGCTTCACGGCTAAGCCCCCCCGCTTAGTCAGAATTTTGGAAAAAACCCGAGCATTAACCAAATCGTCCTCTACAATCAGAACGGTTTTCATAAATAAATATGGGAAGTATAGAAACTTTGTGACTTTAGTCCAAAGAGGAACATGACACGGGGACTACATTCCCCGTCAAAAATGCAGAGTTTTTAGCGCCATCAGCCGGGAACCCTGCAAAACCCGTATGTATATCCTTGAGCCACTAGCTGTGAGAGGGTTTACAGATGCCTAGAAGCATCCAGTACCATCATTTAGACTACTACACACAGACAGTTTAGTTCTTTTTTATAACTAGACCTGGCACTGGTGAGAGTCTCAAGATTCTCAGGTAGCAGGTTTCTAGTACAATCCAGGACGCATGGACGACGCCTCGCAACCGGGTTTTTGCTCGTTTAGGCGGGCTATAATGAACTATTGCTATGAAAAACACCCGGTTTCTGACTACCCGTGCGTCCTGGACTTATAGTATCCTCTCTTTCGGTCAAGCCTCCGGCTTCTACCATTTTAGATTTTAGATTTTAGATTTTAGATCGGAACTGATTGACTGAATATCAGTTTCGAGCACGGGCCTACAGTTACATTATTTTTTGAAATGGTATTAGAATCGGGAATGTGTGATAATTATTTTCCTTCCTCCTCATTAGAATCAAGCCATGTTTATTCACATACTCCCGTCGCCACAGCATTCGGAGTAGCGAATCCAGCGGGGATTGTTGGAGATTCCTAATTCTCAGTTTTAACCCATCAAAACGGCTTAAAATATCGACGCTTTCTTTCATCAAGCGGAGGCCAGACTCGGAGATATCGCCAGGAGAGCTTTTGACCGATGCAATTCATCAATATCGGCATTTTTGACACTCTCAGCGAGTCACGGCTACGCTCTATGGTTGAATAAGCCCAAAACTTGGACTTCACTCATAGTCCAGTCGCCTCTACACGATTAGAACAAGTACCAGTAGCAGAGGTATTCCAATTGGGCTTACTTTTCTTTTTTAATACTTTCGGAGTCCATCACGCTTGCCAAAATACGGTAAGCTCGATCGTCAACCATTGCTGCTTGATCCACGCTAAGGCTGTACTGAGACTAGATCAATCCGGGGTTTCTCCTGAATAAAATATTTCTTCGTGTAGATGGTTATTCCTAATTGCAATTAAATTCTATCATAGATTGACGGGGGCTCAAGTCCCTCGTGACGCTTTCCTAGGAAGAGCTACAGCCTCACTACGTTCTGAGTTTCTGGCATTCCGTGTTCTCCTGTGAATCAACCTTCTCACGGCAGAAGGTAAATAGACAGGTAGGCGCAAAGGTCGGCAACATAGAGGTTAGGGTAAGAGTGGAGAGTAAGAGGCAAGTGTTGCCCGTCTT
Organism: Microcoleus sp. N9_A1; assembly: GCF_036701795.1. Taxonomy (NCBI): domain Bacteria; kingdom Bacillati; phylum Cyanobacteriota; class Cyanophyceae; order Oscillatoriales; family Microcoleaceae; genus Microcoleus; species Microcoleus sp. N9_A1. The sequence continues at coordinate 78,192 of NZ_JAUBRI010000019.1, read as the reverse complement.
CGGGACTCTGATTCTGCTTTCACAAGTTAAGTTTATTTTTATTCTTCAAATGGGCGGTTGGGTCGAACTTTCGGTTCGCCTGCGGCAAAGGCTTTTCAATCGAGACAGGGAACCTCGGCATTATTGACAGAGGCTGTTTTCACTCAGGAATTAACGGACACAAGGACTCATGGCTAAACAACTCAACCTACTTTCCGGGCAAGTAATTTCTACGCCTCTGCACGCCGAGATGCAGCAATCGTACCTCGAATATGCCATGAGTGTGATCGTCGGGCGAGCTTTGCCTGATGTCCGCGACGGTTTAAAACCAGTTCACCGTCGAATTTTATATGCGATGCACGAACTCGGTCTGACGCCAGACCGACCTTACCGTAAGTGCGCCCGGGTAGTTGGAGATGTTTTGGGAAAATATCACCCCCACGGCGACCAATCGGTTTACGACGCTCTGGTGCGGATGGTTCAGGAGTTTTCGAGCCGCTATCCTTTGCTGGCTGGTCACGGCAATTTCGGTTCGGTGGACAATGACCCGGCTGCTGCGATGCGCTACACGGAAACTAGGCTGGCACCGATCGCCCACGAAGCCATGCTAACCCAAGTCGGCGATGCAACTGTTGATTTTACTGATAACTTTGACAGTTCGCAGCAGGAACCGACTGCGCTGCCTGCTCAGTTGCCGTTTCTGTTACTCAACGGCTGTACTGGCATTGCTGTGGGGATGGCAACTAATATCCCGCCGCACAATTTGGGGGAGGTGGTAGACGGTTTAATTGCTTTGATTGAAAACCCGGAAGTATCCGACGAGAAGTTGATAGAACTGATTCCGGGCCCGGATTTTCCAACCGGAGGGGAAATCGTCGCTACAGAGGGCATTGTTGATGCCTACACTAAGGGTCGAGGCAGCATTGCGGTCAGGGGTGTGGCTGGGGTGGAAGAGGTGCCAGGTAATCGCAAGGTGCGGACTAAAACGGCGATCGTGGTGACGGAGTTTCCGTTTCAGGTAAATAAGGCGGCTTGGATTGAAAAGGTGGCGGAGTTGGTCAATGCTGGCCGCCTCGACGGTATTTCTGATTTGCGTGATGAGAGCGATCGCGATGGCATTCGAGTTGTGATTGAACTCAAGCGGGAATTTACCCCAGAAGCGGTTCTGGCTCGCCTTTACCAACAAACTGACCTGCAAACAAATTTTGGCGCGATTTTGCTGGCAATTGTCAACGGTCAACCCCGACAGTTGACGCTCAGACAATTGTTGCAGGAATTTCTGGATTTCCGGGAAGTGACTCTTACCCGCCGCTACAATTACGAGTTGCAAGCTGCAGAACGCCGCTGTCATATTGTCCAAGGCTTAATGTTGGCTTTGACAAATCTCGATACTACGATCGACATTCTCAGAAATTCTCCTGACGGTACTACTGCTAAGCAAACTTTGCAAGTTCGCCTCAATTTGAGCGAAAGTCAATCTGATGCGATTTTGGCGATGCCGATGCGCCGGCTGACTGGTTTGGAAAGGCAACATTTGCAAGCTGAGCTGGATGAGTTGACAGGGAATATTCAAGAATTGCAGCGGTTGTTGAGCGACAGGCGCGAACTTTTGAAGGCTTTGAAGAAGGAATTGCGATCGCTCAAACGCAAGTACGCTGACCCCCGCCGCACTAAATTTGCTAGGGAAACAGGACGCGCAGCAAAGACCGACACACAATTTTCTGGTAAGAAAAATTCTGGACTCAAGCAGTTGTCGCCGGCAACGATTCAGCCTAACTTATTGCCGGTTCTAGAGCCTGAAGAAACAATTGTTGAATTTTCGCACAAGCAGTACGTGCGGCGCTTGCCGGCTAACGATCGCCCGCGCTCGAAAAGTCGCGAAAAATCGGTTTCAGCTTTAGAAAAAAATGAAGATTTTATTGTGACTGCAGAGCTGACTAAAACCGATCGCACTTTGGTTGTCTTAACTCCTAACGGCAAAGCTTACCCGCTGAAAGTGGCTGATATTCCTAGCAGCAATCCAAAAGACCGAGGAAAGCCGATTGTCGGTTTGTTATCCCCGAGTGCAACTAAAGACAGTACGGATCGCGCTTTGTCGGAAATCACTATCGCACACTTTATTTTGCCGGAAAATTCGGAGGGAGTGGATTTAGTAACTCTGACTCAGCAAGGAAAAATTAAACGTTTGCCGATGCAGGAATTTGCTGATTTGACTAATCGCGGCGTTACTGTTGTTAAACTCAAGGAGGACGATCGGCTCCGCAGCGCCAGTCTGAGCAAAGTCGGCGAGCAAGTGGTAATCGCGACTTCAGGAGGCCGAGTCCTCCGGTTTGAGATCGATGACGAACAACTGCCGCCAATGGGCCGCAGCGCCCAGGGATCTCAAGTAACCAGGTTGCGGAAGCAAGAACAGTTGGTGGGTTGCATCACTCTCGACCCGGAAGACAGTCTGGTGCTAATTTCTGAGTTGGGTTGGGCAAAACGAATGCCTGCAGGTTCTGTCAGACTTACTAATCGCGGCGAAATTGGCACTCAAGCTTTTCGCTTCGCAGAGCCTAAAGATGCTTTGGTTGCCTTGCTGCAGGCTGTTCCGGGTACGGATGTCAAACTTTTTACTAATTCTGGCCGCCTGCTGCGATCGGCTATTGATGCTATAGCTTTTTGGGGGAAAGATGCTGCGGGCGATCGAGTTTTTGACCTCAATCCAGGTGAAAAAATCATCAAAGTTATCAGCAGTCAATAGTCATTGGGCATTGGGCATTGGGCATTGGGCATTGGGCATTGGGCATTGGGCATTGGGCATTGGGCATTGGGCATTGACCAAACAGGGCATTAATCTGATTTCTGACCTCTGACTTCTGAATTCAACATCCATCCGTTAAATCATTTAAATCCCGTATACTGCTCGTTGCCGAACTTCCTCCTTCCTTGAATACCCCAATTACCAATGCCCCATGCCCCATACCCCATGCCCAATCTAAAATCTAAAATCTAAAATTGTTTAATGGCGCAAGTTGTATTAGAAAATATCTACAAAAGTTTTCCGCTCCGCCAAGGAGAACAGGAAAAAGAAGCAAACACCGTCGCAGAAAGTGTCTCGCCTCTAGCCGATCGCCCTTCGTCTAACAGCGTTTTGCGGCGCATTAACCTAACGGTCGAAGACGGGGAATTCATGGTGTTGGTGGGGCCTTCTGGCTGCGGAAAAAGCACTTTGCTGCGATCGATCGCCGGTTTGGAAGTTTTGACAGCCGGCAATATTTGGGTTGGCGATCGGCTGGTTAACGATTTGCCTCCTAAAGACCGAGATATCGCTATGGTATTTCAAAATTATGCTCTCTATCCTCACTTAACAGTTTACGATAATCTCGCCTTTGGATTGCGCCGGTCGGAAAGGGAGAAAGAAGAAGGAAGAAGGAAGAAGGAAGAAGGAAGAAGGAAGAAGGAAGAAGGAAGAAGGGATAAAATAGAAGGGATAAGGGGGAAGATACAAGAAGAAGAAGAAGGACAAATCCAGAACGGAGAAAAAATCAGGAAGAAGCTAGAAGAGGTTATTAATTATTTAGCTTCTAATTCTTTTAAAAATCATCTAATTTATCCTTTGTTTGAAGACTTTTTAGGAGGAGCGACTCGCAAGTTACCTCCGGGTTTACGCTATTTGTCGGAACGGGAAAAGGCTGTAGGAAAACGAGTGCGAGAGGTAGCTGAATTATTGCAAATAGCATCTCTTTTAAATCGCTTGCCGAAACAACTTTCGGGAGGGCAAAAGCAGCGGGTAGCTTTGGGTAGGGCGATGGCTAGGAATCCTGAAGTTTTTTTGATGGACGAACCGTTATCGAATCTGGATGCGAAATTGAGGGCGGAAACTCGATCGCAAATTGTGCAGTTGCAGCGACAGTTGAGAACTACGACTATTTATGTGACTCACGACCAGACTGAGGCGATGACTATGGGCGATCGCATTGCGATTATGAATGCAGGACAGCTTCAGCAAGTAGCTCAACCTCTAGAGCTTTACAACAAGCCGGCTAATCTGTTTGTTGCTGAGTTTATCGGTTCTCCGCCGATGAATTTCCTGTTGGTGGAATTTAGCGCCCCGTTGTTGATTTCTCACCCGCAATTTCGCTTTACTTTACCGGATATTTGGGCAAAAAGTCTACAACAATATGATGGGCGAGGGCTAATTTTGGGCATTCGGCCGGAACATCTGAGCATTAACCCTCCGGCTACCAAAAATCTTTCGGTACAAGTAGAAATTGTAGAGGCTGTGGGACACGAAACTTATTTGGGGGTTTGTTTGACGGATGCTCCGGCGGTGCGGATGCAGGTGCGGGTTCCTCCTGAGCGATCGATCCGTGTTGGCGATGAGCTTTGGCTGGCCATCGCCCATGACAAAATTCACTTGTTCGACCCTGATACCGAGTTGGCTATTTTTCCTCGTTAGGCAAAATCATCAAGTTGGATCGACCGTTGTGACCGATATCACTAATCACAAGCTTGCATTTTTATCAAGGAATGTTATATTTATTTACATAAGCCTTACACAAGTTAACGAAAGGAGTTCGCACTATGCAAGAACAAAAACGCAACGCTTGGAACTGGGGCTTCAGCGAAGGAGCGGAAAATTGGAACGGTCGTTTGGCGATGATTGGTTTCTCTGCGGCTGTCATCATCGAATTGGTTTCCGGTCAAGGCCTGCTTCACTTTTGGGGCCTGATGTAATTTTCTAGTTAAGAATTTTGTGACACTGCAAAGCTTGGGAGTTCCGTAACGGACTCCCTAAATTTTGCCAGCGCGATTTGGGCAGCAAATAGCCACTTGCTCCGGGCAGTTAGCAGCACAAAATTTAACAGCTATAGCCCAAACCGGGGCGGGGGGTCTCCCCCCCCAAAAAAAAGAGTGCGAATCACTCTTTTGGGTGATGCTAGCAAATTACTCTAGCGGATATATTCTTTTAAGATGCTGTTGCGGTTGGGATGGCGCAACTTCCGCAGGGCTTTAGCCTCGATTTGGCGAATCCGCTCACGAGTGACGTTAAAGATTTGACCAATTTCCTCCAAGGTCTTCATCCGTCCGTCATCTAAGCCGTAACGCAGCCGCAGTACATCCCGTTCTCGGGGGCTGAGAGTATCCAAAACGCTTTCCAAGTCTTCCCTGAGCAAGTTTTTCGAGACTTGATCTTCTGGTGTTTCCCCGTCTGATTCAATAAAATCTCCCAGACGTGAGTCTTCCTCTTTGCCGATCGGAGTTTCTAGAGAGATGGGCAACTGTGCGGACTTAGCAATGAAACGCAACTTCTCGATCGTCATCTCCATGCGGGTAGCAATTTCTTCTTCCGTAGGCTTGCGACCCATTTCCTGAGACAGGAGTTTGGTAGTTTTCTTGATCCGCGAAATGGTTTCGTAAAGGTGAACAGGCAGGCGGATAGTGCGGGATTGGTCGGCGATTGCCCGGGTGATGGCTTGACGTATCCACCAAGTTGCGTAGGTAGAAAACTTGTAGCCTTTTTCGTGATCGAATTTTTCGGCGGCTCGGATCAGACCCAAAGAGCCTTCCTGAATCAAATCTTGGAAAGACAAACCGCGATTCATGTATTTTTTGGCGATCGACACCACCAAACGCAGGTTTGATTGCACCATTTTTTCCTTGGCCCGACGGCCGACGTGGAGTCGGTGACGGAATGCAGGAAGTGCCATATCTAAAGCATTAGCCCATTCGCTGTCTTTGGGTTCGCGGTTATACTCTTCGAGCAGTTGTTCTCGAACTCGCTCTAATTCCAGCAAATCTGCTATCTTGCGCGCTAGTTCAATCTCTTCGTCAGCTCGCAGCAGTCGAATCCGACCGATTTCTTGCAGGTAAAGACGAATAGAGTCTTCAGTATAATGCTTTTTCTTTGCCTGTGCCCGACGGCGGGCTTTGGCGCCTTTGGCAGATTTAGGGTCTTCCTCAGATTGAGAGTCTAAGAATTCTTCTCGATTATCGTCTTCTTCGTCGATAAAGAGTTCTAACTCGCTCTCAGGTAGAACGCTTTCGGCGCTGCGAAGCAACTCGATTGTTTCCATTTCCGGTGTAATTGTGGTTTCGAGTACGGTGTTAGCCTGGATCATGCCGTCTTCCTCATGCTCCTGAATTAAAGAATAAATAACAGTGGAATAGTGTCGTCTGTTTGTAGTTTAGACAAGTTAGCCAGTATTGACATTCCCGCATGAAAAAATAGTGGGATTTTCGGTCTGCTAGCTGAATTTGCTACCGAAACTGCACCTGTTTTATGAGTCACGGTTCGAGTTCTGGTTTGAAGCAGGCAGCGCATTCCATTGATCGCAAATTTTAAGATCGCGACCTTAAATTGAGCTGGCGGCTTTTTCTTTCGGAGCGAGTTACCACATCATCTGCAATACCTTGCCCACAGAAGCAAACCATGAAGTGCGAGCGATCGCACTTCCAAAAATACTGGCTTTTTTACTCGGTACTTCGAGCTTTTACCCGTACAAGTTTTCCGGCACGGAACCCTCTAACTTTTGTATTGGAGGTGTCGAACTTTTGATTCGCCTTGCTTTCACTCTGGTTGTCAGACATGACAGTTGCACGGCAAATTTTCGCCACCTTGGATGCTAGTCTGCTGTCTCAAATGCAACAGCAGAGGGTTGAAGCACCAAACCGGGAGAATCGGATCTTGCAAAGACCTTTCCGATTGTAGCCTTTCTCACAAAAAATGGAAGTTGTTTTCCATTGTTTGTCAAGAACTAGGAAAACTCTGTCAGCTTAGCTTGACAATACTAACTCATGTCTGACTCTGCTAAATCCTGAGAACGGCCCGCAAAAACTTTGGCACGATCGAACGGCGCTGTTTTCTGCGTATATCTGGGTGAACGGCTGCGGCGTAGTTGGCCAGACAGTTAGCAGACAATTTTTGATTTGCCCAAATTGGGACCAATACAATCCGTGTAGATACACCCATCATTACCCTGTTTCCCTGAATTGAATCATACGCAATCTGCGATTGAATAAAGCTCGTAGCTTTAGTTTGAAGTCGGCAACTCTGGATTAGAGACCGACTCTGACCCCCAATGAAGCGTTGCGGGTTGAGTAGTGCAACAGGGGCTTTCATTGTTAAGTTAGCTCAAATCTCAGAAATTGGGTTTAATTTTCACGTTAAATCACATTAAGTTCTTAACGTCACATTCTTATTTAAGCAGTTCGACACGAGTTTGTCGCGTCAGTGGCAAAAACCACCAGGATAAATTCTACTGAGAGTTAACCCGCCGCGCAACTCTCGGCTGCCAACTTCTCTAAAATTTTTTGGCTTTCGGTTCGCACTTGCGCGATCGCACTTTTTTCTCACAAACAATACAATTCGCCATCTCTCGGAAGTATAACTTCACGATTCCTTTAAATATATCGTGACAGTGTGAAGATTCCATAAAGCCCCTCAATCAATTTTAGGTAGCATTCCCGAATTGTCTTGATAATTTCAAGCAGACGCAAAAAAATCCCCAGCGGATGTTGATGTAACTGCCGGCAGATGATAACTGCGCCAGGGAAGAAAAATTTGCCCAGTTAGCGATGTGCTTGCTATGGTTAGAGAAGGCATAAACTCCCGGGTACTTAAAGATGTGGAGGGGTAGGACGCTGATGCGATCGGTGAAAGTTTTGTTATTATTTACAGAGCGTCCTCGGAAAGCCCATATCCGGGCTTGATCCCTACTGTAGTTTAAATCATCTGGCTTGACCGTTAGGGATGTCGTTATCAGGATAAATTGCCGCTCCTTGTCTGTATGGACAACCCAGAGAAGGTTTATTAGACCTGTTTATTATTGATGCAGTCTAATAAACCTCGATAAAAAACTTGGAAACTTGTAGAGCGATTTAATTGAGGATTCATATATTTAGAAATTTCGCTAGAGGCTTTATATTTTTCTAGTCCTCCCGGATGATATCCAGCTTTTTTCAGGACTCTTTCCAAAGCCTCCCATGTACCCCCTTTAATAGCATCGGGGTCGCGATACGGTTGTTGATTAGCTAAATTGGCAGAGACTTTAGGATAAGCTTGGCGAATTGCTTGAACGTCTCCAAAAAACCATGCTTCTAATTCTTCTACCACAATTCGATTTAAGACTTGGAATGATTTATCTTTTTGACAGGAAGATTTAGTAATTAATCCTGATGATAAGCTGTTAGTCATTTAAATTTCTTGCCTGAACCCCTTACAGTATGGTATAGACCACAAATAATGCAGTTTAAATGTGGAACAGCTTATTGCCATTATTTCTAGTTGTTGTTTTAATTTGAGACAATCTTCTCGATCTTCATCTATTAAAATAACAATTTTCTAATCAGGCGGAAGCCATGCTTGATAACCTTTCAAACGGTTAGGCAATTTAGCCAGTAAATCTGTTTTTCCTCGAAAAGCATGAATTTTAAAGGTAACAGCCGATGGCAAAATTTTGGGCAAAAGCTGGCTCAAAGCTGATTCTAGGGAGGCTTCTTCCACTAAAAACTCAAGATGCAAAATGCTCACCTACTCTTAATTTTCCAGTTAAAATCATTGCGGTGCACCCGCATTTTTGAGGGGATTTCCAACATCAAAGAAATCTTCCATCCACAGCGAACCGAGTAAGGAACCGTTTTCTATAAATTGTTTAATTCCCTGCATATCTGCGGTTCTTTTGGCTTGAGTAAAACCTTTTTCATCTCTATATAATACCCATAATTACTCGGGTTTTAAACTATCTACAAAAAAGGGAGAATGGGTTGTTATCATTAATTGAGTATTAGCAGAAGCCGAACGACATTCTTCGGCAAGCTGAGGTAATAATTGCGGATGCAAATGATTTTTTTGTTCTTCTATTCCCACTAATTGCGGGGGATTTGGATCGAATAAAACTGTCAAATAAGCTAAGAGTTTTAACGTACCATCGGAGGCATATTTTGCCAAAATGGGATAAAAAAAAGGAGCATCTTTAATTTCCAACAAAAGTCGGCCATCCTGCATGACAAGAGCCTCGACTTTTTCGAGGCGTGGAATACGAGCAGAAAGAGTTTTTAGTATTTCTTCTAACCGTTGGGGATGTTGTTCTTTGAGGTATTGGATAACATTAGGTAAATTGTCACCAGTGGGGGACAATCTTTCCTGTGCACCTGCTTCGGGAAGGCTGCGGGTATTATCTGCGGTTAAATAGGATAAATACCAACCTGTAATAAAGCGTCTTAATGCGCTGACGCGAGGATGTTTGGCAAATTGTCCTAATGTATTTACGGCTAATAATTCAGATGATGCTAGTTGTTCGGTGATCCTTTCGCCTTCTTCATCAGGAGTTGCGCCACTAATGACTTGTCCTTCGCCTTTTTTGAAATCTAAAAAGCGAAAAGGTTTACCTTGACCTCCTCGTCTCCACTTTAACCATTCTTCAGCGATAAAAGGACGATTATTTTCTTCATCTATGGCAAGATGATAGGTGATTAACGGTGATTTTGATGTCTCTCGATATTTTAATTCAATGATGATACAGCCTGTACTATCTCTGGTGCGTAATTCTCGAAATCTGCCTCGTCTATCCCATGCTTTTCTGAGGCTTTCTGTGAAACATTCGGACAGGAAAGCGAAAACATCAAAAATAGTTGATTTTCCGCTACCATTAGGCCCTAAAAGGACAGTTAAAGGGGTAATGTTTTTAAGTTTTAGATTATATAAAGCTCGGTAATTTTGAACTTTGAGATATTCTATACGTGGAACATTTTTCATAATTTCACCTCCTTAACTATACTGGGTATTTCTTGGATAACTAGGTCGTTTTCATTAAACCTAAAACGCTTTTTCGTTAGATTCCCGACTTCTCAAAGAAGTCCGGAATCTGGGTGTTTGGTTTTTTGAGATTGTGCTACAGAAAAATGATTACTGATTCCGCAGTTTAGGATTAACAAACTCATTCAATCCTTCTCCCACCAAAGACAGTCCCACCACCATTAAAGTCATCGCCAAACCGGGAAACAAAGCCGTCCACCAAATACCAGTAGGTAGCGCATCTAAAGCTAAACGCAAGTCGTGTCCCCATTCGGGAGTTGCTTCGGGAAGTCCTAATCCGAGAAATCCCAAACCTCCTAATGTTAAAATTGCATCGGCCGCGTTGAGCGCAAACAGCACCGGTACGCTCTGAATCACATTCAGAAACAGGTAGCGCGAAAGCACTGTCCAAGTGTTAGCACCCATTGCTCGGGCGGCTTCGACAAACAATTCGGTTTTGACGCTGACGGTGTGATTCCTGACTACGCGGTAGTATTGAGGGATGTAGGAAATGCTCAGGGCGATCGCAGCATTCAAAACTCCTTTTCCCACTACAAACGCTAGCGTCAAAGAAAGTAGCAGCCCCGGCAAAGTATAAATTGTATCCATTAAAAATAACAACACTCGATCGAGCTTACCGCCCAAATAACCGCTAACCAAACCCAGCGGCACACCGATAAACAAACTCAAAGCAGTGGCTAAAATTACCACTTGCCAAGCAGCCCGAGAAGCAAACAGCGTGCGGGAAAACACATCGTAGCCGCTGCGGCTAGTACCAAACCAATAATTCGCCGACGGCGGTTCGTGGATGGGGTTAATCAAAGCCTCGGTAGGATTTTGCAGCCATCCCCAAGCTTGCATAGCTGGAGACAAGGTGGCTACCAATATAAACACGGCAGTTATTGTCAAACCTGCCCACATCATTTTCATGGACAGGCTTGAGGGTGAGGCACTGTTGAGAAATCGCGGCAGTCGGAGGCGGCTTTGAGCCATAATTGATAGTTGTTGCGTCAGATTCGTTTTCATCAGCATATCAATATTTACCGAAAACCATAGGAAGACTTTTTAACCGCAGATGAACGCAGATACACGCAGATCAGATTACATCAGCGTTCATCCGTGTTCATCCACTGATATCTGCGGTTAAAAAGTCTTCGCTAATTTGCATTCCTACAAATTACTGGCAATTAACTCGCGGTACTGGCTTTTCGGCTTAACTCCTTTGAGATCAGCTACCAAATCTTTGTCTTTGAAATACTGAATCGTCGGCGTACCAATAACGCCCGCATTTTCAGCAATTTCTGGATCTTCTTCGATGTCAATTTCCACGTAGTGGATTTTGCCCTCGAACTCATCTACTACTTTGCTCAAAATCGGCTTGAGGCTGTGGCAAGGCCCACAACTCGGAGAGGCATATTTGACCACAATCAGTCGATCGCTATCGTGGAACAACTTCCGCAAAGCATAACCTCCTTCGTGGCGCGTGTCTGTGATATCAAAGTTCTCACTGGTTTTGCGAACTTTTTGAGCTTCCGGCGCTGCTGTGGGTTGCTCGGATTCCTCGGTTTGATGGAATTCCTGAGCTAAACCGTTGACTGACAGCCAACGTTCTGCCAGCATCGCCCCCATACAGCCGCTACCGGCCGCGGTGATAGCTTGGCGAAACTCGTGGTCTTGCACGTCGCCGACGGCGTAAACTCCCTCAACGCTGGTTTCTACCGAACCGTGTTTGGTAACGATATAGCCTACTTCGTCGAGTTCTAACTGACCTTGGAAAAGTTGAGTGTTGGGAGTGTGACCGATCGCGTAAAACAATCCTTTCACCAACAAATCGCTCTCGGCGCCGGTCTCAATATTTCTAATTCTCACCCCGTCCATTTTCCCGCCCGGTTCGCCCAAGATATCCACTGCTTCGGTGTTCCAGTGCACGGTAATTTTGGGATTGCTCAGCACTCGGTCTTGCATGGCTTTGCTGGCGCGCATTTGATCGCGCCGCACCAGCATATGTACGTGAGAGCCGTATTTTGTCAAATAAATAGATTCTTCCGCTGCGGTGTCGCCCGCGCCGATGACAGCTAAATCTACTCCTTTAAAAATTGGGGTAGCGCCGTCGCAAATCGCACAGGCAGAAATGCCGTGACTCCAAAATACGTGTTCGCTAGGCAGCCCCAGCCTTTTTGCGGTCGCGCCTGTAGCAATTACTATCGTGTGGGTTTTGATTTCTCTGTCTTCCGATCGCACGGTAAACGGCCGCTGGCTCAAATCCACCGAAATTACATCTTCTGTGTATAATTCGGCACCCCAGCGCACTGATTGAGCTTTCATCCGATCCATGAGCTGTGGCCCGGTGATGCCTTCAGGAAAACCGGGAAAGTTTTCGACTTCTGTGGTGGTCATCAGTTGACCGCCGGGGACGCCTCCCGCTTGGTAGCCTTCAAAGACTATGGGTTTCAGATTTGCCCGACCTGCGTAGATTGCTGCTGTGTAGCCTGCAGGGCCTGAGCCGATAATTACTAGGTTTTCTACGGTTTCGTTGGTCATAGCTATTTACTTAAACTCATAACGACTTCGTTTTACTGATTCTAGCAGAGTTCGATCGAGTTTGGTTGGATACCATTGTGCGATCAAGCATCTGTATCTATATCTTGAGGGTCGATCGGTCTTCGGGGCAACTCCAGCTTGTTTTATAAGCAAAAACAATCTAAAAGTCGATTTAGTTTTAAATGTTCGATCTATTGTGACCCCTCAATTGTTAAGAAAATCTAAAGACGACCAAAATTATTGACTTCATTCTCAATTATTTTACCTATTTACTTGCTTTGAGGCTTGTGGTACGATTTTCACAATCCAGGGGCATTATGACTAATTTCACTTTTTGACGCTGAAACCTACTTAATTCATAAAATTAGCAAACTCTTCAAATGTAATAAGTACAATTATTTATGCAAAGTCCGCATTTTCTGGTTTAAGAATTGTAACGCAAATTTTGCCAAATTTGACAAAGTACAGTATTTGTGGTATGTAAGGTGCGATCGGGGGGAAATTTAGAAGGAAAATTTTAACCGCTTCGGAAGCACAGGCGGGACGCCCGTGCCACAATTAACATAGAATTTTGTACTTGTGTCTGATGGATAAAACCAAAATATTGTTTGTGTGCAGCCAGAATAAATGGAGGAGTTTGACTGCCGAGAAGATATGCGAGAAAGTTAGCGGCTACAGCGTGCGATCGGCTGGAACGGAAAAAGGTGCAAGAATTAGAGTCAGCGAAGGTTTGCTGGGCTGGGCGGATTTGATATTTGTGATGGAGAAGAGGCATGGCGATCGACTTCGCAGCAAATTTCCCGAAAGTCTCGAAGGCAAGAAAGTTATTTGTCTGCAAATACCGGACAATTACGAGTATATGGAACCGGAGTTAGTCGAGCTTTTGCAGGCGAAACTCAGCCTGCATCTGGAAATGCCAGAGAACGAGATAAATTTTATGCAGCGAGTTTTGGAACCGGAAGTGATGGATTCCTTGGCAGAGGCGATCGAATACGATTCGATGGATTTTGCTGAGGTTAATGCTGCTTTTGCTCAGAGTGCTGCGGTGTTGGGGCCGGTTTTTGGAAACGTTTTGGATGCGGGGACGGGTACGGCGAGAATTCCGATCGCCCTTTGTCAACTCCGGCCAGCATGGAAATTGACTTGCATTGATTTGTCGGCAAATATGCTGAAAGTCGGGGCAGAAAATGTGGAAAAGGCGGGCGTGCGATCGCAAATTAAGCTTGAACTGATCGATGCTAAAGCCATGCCGTATCCAGACAGTTATTTTGACATGGTGATTTCCAACAGCATTATCCACCATTTGCCCGATCCGCTGCCGTTTTTGCAGGAAGTCAAGCGGGTGTTGAAGCCGCAGGGAGCAATTTTTTTGCGGGATTTACTGCGGCCGGAAAAAGCGGAAATCAGGGATAATTTAGTCAAGCTGTATGCGGGAGATTGCAACTCGCATCAAAAACAGTTATTCAGCGATTCGTTGCAAGCAGCATTTACGCTGGATGAAGTTGAGGAGATGATCCAAAATGCCGGCTTGGATGGGTTGAGGATTTATGAATCTTCAGACAGACATTGGACGGCAGAACGTGCTTGGTGCGAGTCTTTGTAGAAAGGGGACGATCGCCCGATAAAATTTTATACGCCGTATTGCAAACCTTCAAGCTAAATACTTGTCCAAATCCGACCAACTGCGGAACCGACCCACGACGCTTTTATTGTCAATTGGGAAGCAGGCGAACAATAACCTAGGAATTTAGACGCTGGTGGTAAGGCATAATCGATTCATGCTCCTTTCCAAAATTGTCTAATCAATTTATTGTTTAGTCAAGATGTTTAAGCATTTTATAGGAAAAATGTGCGATCGAGGATATGCCGAAAAAGCCCGTTCCGCGACCTGAAGATGAAGAGTCGCATTTGAAGAAGCTCAGGGAAGAACTGGGCATGAGTCAGGAAGATTTGGCGCGAGAGCTTGGCGTTTCGTCGCAAACCATCAGTCGTTGGGAGTTGGGGAAGAACGTACCCACGTTCACCGTCAAGCAGATGAAAGCTTTGGAGAAATTGCTGGCTAGCATCGGCAGGTCGATCGGCGACTTGCCAGACAATCTGTGATCGAAACGATTAAACAAGCCCACGGATAAATCCGTGGATCACTTTTTCCAATCTAAAATCTAAAATCTAAAATTACTCGATCGCGCCCTCGGTCTTTAGCTTGATAAAGCGCACGGTCTGCTGCGGCAATCAAATCTTTTTTTGAAGTCTGCTGTCGAGGAACCGTACTCGCTACTCCCAAACTCAGTGTAACATAAGAAGACACCGCCGAATTAATATGTTCGACTTTTAGTTTTTTCACCCAGACTCGAATTTTTTCGGCAATCCACAAAGCTCTTTCAGGTGAAATCCGGGGCAAAATTACCACAAACTCTTCGCCTCCCTAAGGCTATAATAAAGTTGTGCTTCATTCAGTTGACAGTTGACAGTTGACAGCACTTGACAAAAGAAGGAAGAGGATTGGAGTAATGAATAGTCTGATTTTAATTTATCCCTACCAGGGTTCCGGCTTTCAACCAATTCTTTGGAGTAAAAAACGCGGTTTCTGTGCCAGTCCTCAACTCAAAAGCCAAAACCGCGAATCGTTGTGAAAAACGAAGCAATTTCACAATTCTCTCACCAACCCCAAGTTTCTGGCCCTCCCTTAAACGGGCCGACAATATCTTTGGTAATCCAGCCGCCGTAAAAATCCCCTGGTTGAGATTGCACTAATTCCCCGTCCACATAACAGGCATCCATCTTGCTCGGATAAAAAGCCACATAATCTTTAATAGCTGCAAAAACCTGATTAGGATTGGGATAAAACCAAGCCGCATTTACTACTTCTTTGGACTCTACCATCACAGTGTAATAACCGGCTTGTCCCTTCCACTCGCACCAAGAACCCCGTAAAGTTTTGTGCAAATATTCCATTTTGATGTCATCGGGGCAGATATAGTAGGCAGGAGGGTGACTGGTCTCCAATACCCGCTGAGGGCGGCGCGTGTCGGCGATCGTCACTCCATTAAAAATTATCTGTAGGTGTTTGGTCGATTCCTCAAGGCGAGGGGGACGTGGGTAATCCCAAACAGACTCTTCACCTGGGCCGGGATCTATTCGATCGAAGTTCATTTGCACAATCTTCCCTGAAAAAAAACAATTAGCGACTTAGCATTACAATTTAATGTACCCTTAATCGAGTCGCTGCTTCAGACCAAACCAGCTTTTCTCAACTCTTCGTAATATGAGCATTCGCGGTATAGATGTTTCCGACTACCAGCCCAATGTCAATTGGCCAGCAGTTGCCCGGGATGGTATTGCCTTTGCTTTTGTCAAATCGACCGAGGGTGCAACGTTCGTTGCCCAAACTTTCGCTCGCAATTGGGCGGCGATGAAAGCGGCGGGGATTCAACGCGGTGCTTACCACTTTTTTCAACCTGCAAGCAGCGTTCAAGGACAAATAGATTTGTTCTTGAAAACTGTAAAACTCGAACCGGGGGATTTGCCGCCAGTCTTGGATTTGGAAACTACAGGCGGTTTGACTGTGGATCAATTTTGCGATCGAGCCGCAATTTGGCTAGAAGCAGTCGAAAAAGCCACCTTAATGCGGCCGATTATCTACACTTACCCCGGTTTCTGGGACAACTTGGGGACAAAACGGTTTGCCGATTACCCACTGTGGATTGCTCACTATACCAGTGCTGAGGAACCTTGGGTTCCCGGCGGCTGGAAAACTTGGAGTTTTTGGCAGTACAGCGACACCGGCAAAGTTTCCGGCGTCTCGGGCAATGTAGACACCAATATTTTTGAAAGCGTCCGAGAAGGCGCCGTAAGTTATAAAGTTGCAGACATCCAGAGGGAATTAAGAATTAAAGGTTTCTATCAAGGCGCGATGGATGGTAAATTTGGAGCCAATACCACAGCGGCGCTCATCTCGTTTCAGAAATCTCAAGGTCTCAATCCAGACGGCATTGGCAGCCTCAAAACCTGGGCCGCTTTGATGCGAAAATCTCCCAAAGTAGTTGTCCCCCCTCCAACCCCGACACCAGTCCCGCAGCCGACTCCCACTCCGACTCCCACTCCCATATCAGACGTGCGACTGACTCAGGTATTCTCGTCTTATCAAGCTAGCGCTAGCCAAGATACAGCCTTAATTTGGCTGCAAAGTCAGGTTTCTACCTCTGTTTTAGGGGAATTTGCTCAAAAATGGCGGGCAACTGCTTTACCTCAAGATAGTAATTTGCGATTGATAGATGTGGGCAAATTTTATCGCGGTTTAGCACAACAAGACCAAGCTTTAGATTGGCTGCAAAAACAAATTTCTCCGGCTATTATTGCCGAGTTTGCCCAAAAGTGGCGCTCTCAATCTACTGTCACCAATTCTCCGATTCGACTGATAGATGCGTGCAAATTTTATCGAGCCGCACCCCAGCAAAACCAGGCTTTAGATTGGCTGGAAGGGCGAATTTCGCCGACCATTCTATCGGATTTTTTTCGCAGGTGGCAGAATGCCAATCGATTATAATAGATTTTAGATCTTAGATTGACTCTACAGATGAATCTTGCGATTTGAGATTGATTTTAGATGGCAAATCTACTCTAAAGAGGGAGCATCTCATATTTGGAAAAACACTTCTTCTTCTTCTTCTTCCTCCTTCCTTCTTCCTCCTTCCTTCTGCCTCTTTCCTTCTGCCTCCTGCCTCCTGCCTCCAATTTCTAGCTTGGCTGAAAAAGTGAGATGCTACCTCTAAAGATGAGTCTGGGGGCGATCGATTTGAGATGTGAGCTTTTTAATTGGAGATTGACTCCACACATGAATCTGGGGTTGAAAGGCTCTATAATGGAAAAGCTGGCAAATCTTGCTATTTGAGATTTGAGATTGACTCCCCATCAAAATTCGTCAAATCGTCTCCCTCTGTGCCCGCATCCCCATCTGACTCTCGAACATAACAGACAATCTCTCGCTTAGCTACAGCTTACTCCCATCTTTGACGCCAAGAGAATTATCTGATAAAGTTATAGCGACTATCAAGGTTTTTTAATCTTATTGGGAAAAATCCAGGGCCGTGCCGAGTTTGTAAGCTGCGCCGAAAATAGCGCCTGCACTCCAATTACCCGCGATCGAACATTTAAAACTAAGCGGGCAGCCTGTAAAAATCATATCTATGGAAACCCCCTTTAACATCACCCTGTTGATGGTCATGACCGTCACCTGTGGCATCAGCGCTCAAGTTCTAGCCGCTTATCTGAAAGTTCCGGCGATCGTATTTTTGCTGCTGTTCGGCATTTTAGCAGGCCCCGATTGCTTGGGAATCCTGCATCCCAGTCTGTTGGGCAACGGCTTGGAAGTTATGGTATCCCTTTGCGTAGCCTTAATTCTGTTTGAAGGCGGCTTGAATTTAGAATTGCGAGACTTAGGCAAAGTTTCTGGAAGCATCCGCAATTTAGTTACTTTCGGCACTTTGATTACGCTAATTGGCGGCGGAATGGCCGCGCACTGGCTGGGAGAATTTCCCTGGCCGATCGCCTTTCTGTATGCTTCTCTAGTAGTCGTCACAGGCCCGACAGTCATCGGCCCTTTGCTCAAACAAGTATCCGTTGACAAAAAAGTCGCCGCCTTGCTAGAAGGCGAAGGTGTTTTAGTCGATCCCGTTGGGGCAATTCTGGCAGTATTGGTATTGAACGTGGTTTTAAACGGCAATACCGACTTGCTGATTTTGTTCAGAGATTTAATCGTGCGGCTGGGTATTGGCACAGTCATCGGAGTTACCGGAGGTTGGCTGCTGGGACTCATTCTCAAGCGAGCGAAATTCCTGTCAGAAGACCTCAAAAATTTAGTAGTTTTAGCCGGTTTGTGGGGATTATTCGGCTTAGCAGAAGAACTCCGCAGCGAATCGGGACTAATGGCAGCGGTACTCTCGGGCATAGTGCTCAGAGCCGCTTCAGTCCCCGAAGAACGGCTACTGAGGAGGTTTAAAGGTCAGCTAACAGTCCTCTCTATATCCGTACTGTTCGTGCTGCTGGCGGCTGATTTATCCCTCGCTAGTGTGGTCGCCCTCGGTTGGGGGAGTGTGTTTACAGTTTTAGCTTTAATGTGGATAGTGAGGCCGATTAATATTTGGGTTTGCACGATCAACAGCGGGCTAAACTGGAGGCAAAAATTATTTGCTTGTTGGGTAGCGCCGAGGGGAATTATTTCAGCTTCAATCGCCTCTTTATTTGCAATTGTGCTCACCCAGCGAGGAGTCACCGGCGGCGACTCAATTAAAGCCTTAGTTTTCCTCACAATCATTATCACAGTTTTTTTACAGGGATTGACTGCAGGCCCGATCGCTAAAATTTTGGACATCACCTTAAAATCAGCTACCGGTGCCGTGATTGTGGGGTCAAATCCTTTGAGCAGATTAATTGCTCGCTTGTTTCAAGAACGCGGAGAATCTGTCGCCATTATCGACACTGACCCGGAAGCTTGCGAACAAGCAGAAAAAGCAGGTTTGCGAGTGTTTTTAAGCAGTGCTCTGGATCACAGCATTTTAGAAGAAGCTGGACTTGATTCGATGGGAACTTTTTTGGCAATGACTAACAACGGTGAAGTAAACTTAGTGTTAGCTCAACGAGCAGCCGAGGAATTTGCACCGCCGAGGGTTTTGGCAATGTTTCCCAAAGATCCGCAGGCAAATATGCCCGCAAATCAGAATAAAATCAATCAAGCTTTTGTCTCCGATTTGCCGCTGAAGGATTGGAATGAATATTTGAACAACAGCGAAGTAAAATTGGGAGAAACCGAGTTAAGAAGTGAGGGATTGAAGTTTCAGATTGCTCACTTGGAAGCTTTGGTGCAAGGCGGGGAATTAGCGCCGTTGCTAGTGGAAAGACAGGGATACTTGCAAGTAGTGTCTGCGGCCCAAATTTGGGAAGCGGGCGATCGAATTATTTATTTGCTGCACGATCCAACACCGAAATTGCTAAAAAGATTATCTGGTGGGTCGCAGTCTCGCTTAACTTTAGAAAAGCATCAGGTAGTAGAGGAAGTGCCGATTCCCGATCCGGTTTTAGAGCCTGTTTTGAAAGAAGCAGAAATAGTAAAAGAGGCTGAAATTTTGCCACCGCCGCCAGTTTCGCGTTAGGGGCAGTATCCCCGATCGTACTCTGTAATCTGCTTGTCGCGATCGTCCTTACTCTGATTCCCCAATTAAAATAAATGCCGCCCAATTTCGCGGCCCAGGATGGGTTTTCATCGTAGTTAACATTGCTTGCCGCAATGCCTGTGCTTTGTCGGGATTATTTTGCAAGTTTTGATAAAACGACTGCATCAATTCGGATGTCGGCGCATCGGGAACCGCCCATAAAGAAACAATCACACTCGGCACTCCTGCCGAAATCAAAGCGCGCGACAAACCAATCACGCCATCCCCGGTAATCCTGCCTTCTCCGGTGTTGCAAGCACTCAAAACGACTAAGTTTGCTTGCAGTTTCATGTCGAAAATCTCTTCTGCGGTCAATAAGCCGTCATCGCTACCAGAAGGAGCCATAGCGATCGCACTTCTCAATCCGCGCACATCATCCAGCAATCCATGCGTTGCTAAGTGAATAATCGATGCCTGGGGCATTTTTTGAACGATCGCAGCTTTTGTCCCTTGTGCGCCCGTAATGGCTTGGGTATTGAGCAGAGGCGCGATCGCTATAGCTTCGGCTTCGGCCCCAGGTAGAGGAGACAATTGCTGTTTGGGCTCTCCCGGAGACAGAGACACGCTCGGCATGGTGGGATTGCCCAAGACTAGATCGCTGCCGCGACCGTTGGTTGGCTTCTGTACTAACTTCTGCCGTTGCTGTCGAGTCAAATCCAATACTTGAATCGAGGGGGCGGTGAGAATCGTGTGTTTCTGGATTAAGTAAGTGCCGTTGGCATCTTGCAGGGCGGGGAAGGGTACCTGGAACAGGGAACGTTGGGGAATGAAAATGACGCGGGCATCGGGATCTTTGGGTAAGAGGCTGGCAATGGGCTCGATCAGTAGTTGATGCAGCGTCGGTAAGTTGGGTTGGGGTTGGGTGGAGCCAAAACTGCTGCGACTGCGGACAGCCAGGAATTCTTGATTGCCAACGATCGAGCTGGCTAGAGAGGCGTTGTGTTTTTGCCAAAGGGGTTTGAGGTCAACTTGGCGAAACGCGATTTCGCCCGTGGGTTGAATCACCCAAATGTAGAGCGCGGATTCACGCCATTCTCTTTTTCCCTGAATCTGGAAGTCATCGTAGATGATGGAATACTGCACCAAAGTGGCGTTCTGTGCTTTGGCGATTTGGCGGATTTGCTCCTGGCTGGGAGGAGTGGCTATAACCGGATTGGCATCACCAGTTGATAAGCGCTGTGTCAGGAGATCGACAAAGGCACGAGCACGTCCCCCGTTCGGCAATTTCTAAGGCGGCGATCGGGTTATTCTGAGCCACTCGGACTTGTTGTAAAGTCCGATAAGTGCTAGCTTGTCCTTCAAAGATGGAGACTTGATTCGCGTCGTTGGAGCCGAGCATTTGCCGCATCGATTCCCAAACTTGAATCCCATCAATCAGCATTTTTTCAGCTTCTGTTGGGTTGCCAGCTTTCAAGAGGGCCAATCCGAGGTTGTTGAGAGCGCGACCCTCTCCACTGCGGTCTTGAATTTCGCGGGCGATGGCTAAACTGAGCTGTGCATACTCAATGGCTTTGGTATATTCGCCCAGAGCGCCATAAGCGATTCCCAAATTGCCCAGTGCTGCACCTTCCCCAAGACGGTCTTGAATTTCGCGGGCGATGGCTAAAC
Source organism: Microcoleus sp. N9_A1 (assembly GCF_036701795.1). NCBI lineage: Bacteria > Bacillati > Cyanobacteriota > Cyanophyceae > Oscillatoriales > Microcoleaceae > Microcoleus > Microcoleus sp. N9_A1. The sequence continues at coordinate 57,078 of NZ_JAUBRI010000019.1, read as the reverse complement.
TGAGCTGTGTAT